>JAJDAB010000544.1 GCA_029262095.1 Candidatus Hydrogenedentota bacterium | reverse complement strand
CACTCTACCAAGACGTCAAAAATGATCGCCGGGTCTCTCTCGCGATTCCATACGCAACGGGCGACAACTATCTCGGATTTCGAATCGTGGGAACGACGGATGAAGTCTTTACCGAATTCGAATACATGGAAGGCCGAAAATACGAAATTGAAGAGGGTGGCCGCCCATTCGATCCCGGTTATGCCGAAGCCGTCATCGGTAGTTTTGTTGCACGGGAGACTGGGCTCGGGTTCGGCGACACCTTCAGTCCTTACCACGGACTCGCTTTTAACGCAGAGTCACAACACGCGGAGGAATACACCATCGTCGGCGTGTTGAAGCCCACGAACACGCCCTCCGATCGCGTAATTTGGATTCCCATCGAAGGCATCTTTCGCATGGGCGGGCACGTCTTGCGCGGTACAGGTGACAGTGAAGCCTTCGTGCCGGAAGCGGGTGCTGCGATTCCAGATGAGCACAAAGAAGTGAGCGCGGTTATGTTGAACTTACGGACACCGACCGCCGGATTCGAACTCGATCAACTCGTAAATAAGCAGGGAAAAGTTGCAACATTCGCCTTTCCAATCGGTTTGGTCATGGCCGATTTGTTCAACAAGATCGGTTGGGTGAACCGCGTATTCGAACTCGTCGCCTATCTCGTAGTCCTTGTTTCCGCAGCCGCAATCCTTGCGAGCATCTACAACACGATCAACGAGCGTAGACGAGAATTTGCCATCCTGCGCGCACTTGGCGCTCGGCGTACGACCGTATTCTCCGCGATCGTCATTGAAGCAGCTACTATTGCGGGACTCGGCGCCGCTCTTGGCTTCGTTGTTTACGCTGCAATCCTGGGTGGCACGGCAATCGTCGTGCGCGCGCAAACCGGCGTTGTACTCGAAATCACCCGGTTCCACCCGATATTCATTTACGCTCCGGTCGGAATGATCGTGCTAGGCGCGCTCGCCGGTGTGCTTCCCGCGATCAAGGCGTACACGACAGACGTCGCGGAGAATCTCATTCCTCATTCATAGGCGTTCGTCAATACATGACATGGAACGGCGCAAGCGGGGAATTGTAGGGTAGAGTACTAGTAGCCAGGAAATCTCTTGATTCGAATCATTCACATACTCACCGTTGCGGCCTTAACCTTGACCAGCGTGTTGGTCATAGCGCAAGAGTCCGATGATGAAGCCATCGTCGTGCCCCGGCTTCGGCTCGGAGATTTTGCGCCGCAGATAAAGGTCTCGGAGTATGTCCGCGGTGACGAGATCGATTTCGACAAAGAGATCGGAAAGAATATCTACGTCATCGAGTTTTGGGCGACGTGGTGCCCACCGTGCCGAGAAAGCGTGCCGCACCTTTCAAAGCTCCAGGCCAAGTACCGTGACGACAATGTAATCATCGTCGGCGTCTCGATGGAAGCGAAGCGGGAAGTCGAGATGTTTGCGGACAAGCTGGGGGAGAAGATGGACTACGTCGTCGCGGTTGACGAGAACGACTACACCACCAACCACTACATGGGCGGCTTTGGGCGGAACAGCATTCCCCACGCCTTCGTCATCGGACGCGATGGCCAGTTTCTATGGGAAGGCCACCCGATGATGGTTGAAGAAGGCATCGAATTGGCGCTCACCGAGGGTGACGAGTAAGAAGGCCGTTTTTCCCACCTACGCAGGTAGTGCCCTGGCGTCCTGCGCCCGCTCCCACAATGTTTTGAACGAGATTCACCATTCTATCCCTTGTGGAGTCTATATTGATGGAGGCATCTAATTGGGACTGAACGGGGAGACGAAACGTGAGCGCGACCGACCTAGAACTGCTATCGCAGTGGGTGTCGAATGGCGATGCGCGGGCATTCAACGAGTTGGTGACCAAATACTCGGGATACGTCTACGCCACGTGCAAACGAATTTTGGGCGTTGACGCAGATGCGCAAGAAGCTGCTCAAGAGTGCTTTATTCGGCTCGCGGAAACACGGCCGCAGATTCACACGTCGTTAGCGGCTTGGCTGCACACGGTGGCCACAAATACATCGTTGTCACGTGCTCGCTCCGAAGGTCGCCGGAAAGAACGCGAACGAGTCTATGCACAACAGGTGGCAAACAAATCGGAACCAGTATGGAATGACTTGCAAGACTATATTGACGAAGCTATCGAAGAACTTCCGGATGAGTTGCGAATCGCTATTCTCGGTTGTTTCATCGAACGAAAAACGCATGCGTTACTCGCGGAAGAATCCGGCGTAGATAGAAGCACAGTCACTCGACGCATCGATCGTGGCGTCGAAACGATTCGGGAAACGTTGCGAAATCGTGGAATTACGACGACTGCGGCTGTCTTCCCGGGCATGCTTGACGCCAATATGGCTATTCCCGCGCCAGCGTCCTTAACCGCAAGCCTGGGGAAGATTGCCCTCTCCGGCGGCCGCATTAGTACCCCGCTATCTACGGGTTCAAATCGATCAACCCACGCTCTGGCAAGAGGCACGGGCGGTTCTAGCGGGGCGTTGAAGATTGTTTCTGGAGTTCTCGTAATGGGCGTTGCTTTGTTGGCGATTGGAATTGGCGCCAGAACTTTTCGAAGCAACGATGTTGCTCCTCCGGAAACGGAGGTCGTCGACACCGCTGCGACTACTACGGATCAGCTTGACGGCGGGGAAACCGCCACCGCGCAGGTGACTGACCCAGAAGTCTTATCCAATTCTGAGGCCACCATGGTAACCACTATCGAACCTGACACCAGTGAATTGCCTTCACCAGCGATTGTTGAAGCAACAATCGCTGGAAAAGTCTACGCGAATAAGGACGACGCGCCCCTTCCTGCAGTCGTGGTGTCTGCGGTCACCTTGGGCTCCCCGAACGCGGAGTCTATCGACGTGGTCACGGGAAGTGACGGCCAATACGAGTTCTCCAACTTGCCACCGGCGGAGTACTACATATCGTGCGAATTGCCCGATGGGTTTGTGGGTGTTGTTGACGGTCAGCATAGGCGTGCGATAACGGTAACGGATGACACGCACGAACTCGCTGATATCGATTTCGCGTTGCGCCAGGGTGGAGTTCTCTTGGGTACCGTTGTAACGCTTGGCAGACCAATCAAGAATGCATTGATTACGTTCGGCACCTACGCCACGAACGGCGAAGTTATGAATACGGTCGCAGTTCCCGGACCCGTTGAAACCGACCGGAGAGGACGGTTTCGTGTCGAAGGACTGCATGAGTTTGACGGTATGATAATCGCCCGGCGGCAACGTGCGGACGGGAGCAGGCAAGAAGCGCTTAACGTAGTCACAAGCATTCGATACGACGAAGAGACCGAAGAGACATTCGATTTCGTTGCCGGAAATTCATCGTTGGACGGAACTGTAACCTACGGAGCCGAACAGTCGCCGATGTTGGCCGAGATTCAAGTATTCTTCACGTGGATGGAGAATGGTGAGTACAACGAAGAATCGTTCCGGATACGAACCGACGAAACGGGAGGCTATTTCCTCGGGAATCTTCCAGCCGGACACGTCAAATTACATGCGTGGCCAACGGGCGCGAACGCACTCGGCGCACAAGTTGTTGCTTTTCGCTTGGAAGAATCAGAGCACACGACCAATGACATCAATTTTTCGGAGCACGTGCTGAATTATCACATTACCAACGTTCCGGATTGGGCGGTGGAAGTGATGATCGGCGTTTACCCCGGCGAATACGACAACCCGATTAGGGATATGGCGGGATTTACCGATGCGCGCGATTCGGCTGTTTCCGGTGAGCGCCTGAGGAGTATCTCATCGCCCAATGTCTCGAAGGAGTTGAGGGGATTGGCTCCCGGTTCGTATACGATTGTCATCACCGTGTGGCCGGTTCACTACAATATGGGCGCGATCCGGGAGTACGGCATTGACGCGCTCTTCAAACGGATGGCTATCACGCGTGCCTACGTGACGATTGCCGAAGGGCCTTTATTCGACGAGATATACTTCGATTTATCAGAGACAGAAGATCGATAACCCTAGCTCATTTGCTCGCTAGGTGTGATTTGTACAGACTATTCTCGGGCGCTGTATAATTGGCACGGTCAATATAGGTGTCAACTATGCCCGCATCGTCTCTACGCTATAAACAGAACCGGCTCCAACAGCTACGGGGTTTTTGTTTCGCGGCGCGCGCGGGGAGTATTTCGCGTGCGGCGGAACAAATGTTTCTCAGTCAGCCTTCGGTGTCCCTTCAAATTCAGGCCTTGGAGCGTGAGTTGCAGACCAAGCTGTTCGAGCGCCGGGGGC
>JAJDAB010000543.1 GCA_029262095.1 Candidatus Hydrogenedentota bacterium | reverse complement strand
TGCAACATTTGGTTGTAGCCGATTCCCCAGTAGGTCAACACGCCGCCTTTACCGCGTTTCCGGCCTTTGATCGACGCCTCCGCAAAATGCGCTGCTACATTTTCAATTTCTTCGACCGTCACTCGACCTCGATCAAGCAACTTGTTCCGATCAATCACCTGTTGCGGCGAATAGCGCGCTTTCACGCCTTCAACGTATTCCCGCCAGCCCGTCGTATTCGCGTCCAACCATTCATCCGGCATAATCGCATCAGGATGTTTCGTCAAAATGACATGGGCGATGGCGTTGAGATAGGAAATATCGCCGTTCAACGTTGGGAAGTGATACGAATTGCGCGGGTTGATTTGTTCCAGACCATGTACCGTCCCTGTCGTCCTGGGGTCTGAGACCAAGGTGGGAATATCTTTTTCTTTCTTATGATCCGCTACACGCCAGAAAAGGACGGGGTGCGACTCACGCGCGTTGTGCCCCCAGAACGTGATCATGTCCGCTTCATCGATGTCTTCATAACTCGTCGGAGGCGCGTCAGATCCGTACGATGCGAAGTAGCCCGTCACGGCCGAGGTCATACACATCCGCGCGTTAGCCTCGATGCTGTTGGATTGCAAAATGCCCTTCATCAACAGGTTTTCGATCCACTGCGCTTCCATCGTTAGCTGGCCCGATCCACTCAGCCCGACGGAATTACCCCCTTCGGCCTCTACAATCGCCGCAATCTTTTCCGCGACCAGTTCTTCAGCTTCGTCATACGGCACTTTGTCGAATACATCATCGCCGAACTGGCCTTTGGTGGAGGAGATGTGGCCGGTTAACGGGTCGGACATGTCTTTGCGAACGAGGACGTGGGTCAGGCGGTCTTTGTAGATGGGTTCGTGCGCGTTCAATCCTTTGATGCACTGGACACCCATGTTTGTGGGGTGCAATTTGTCCGGAATCATGCCGACAATGCGGTCACCCTCGCAGTTGATGAGCGTACCGCAACCGACGCCGCAATAAGGGCAAGCCGATTGCAATGTCCTCCGTACGCCTGCGCCGGTTGCCGGTTCGTCGTCCCAGAAATCCTGGGCCGCGGCAAATTCGCCTGGATACGCCTCGAACGCGGCAGCCGCCGCGGTGACCTGGCTCGACCATTTTAGAAAGTCGCGACGGTTCATCACGGGTTTAGTTTCTTTTCGCATGACGGTAGATCTCCCTATTGAGTGTCCGCTTCTTGCCATGTGCGGATAAACGAAACAATGTCACTGATATCTTCGGTCGTGAGGTCGGCGATGCCGCCCGCACCGGTACCGAAAGGCCGCATCGGTGTGTTACTTCTCCCCCGCGCAATGGTGGCGAGTAGGAATCCATCGGATGCAGCCGCTAAGAATTCGGGATTGTTAAGCGCCGGTGCGAAATGCTCCACGCCTTCGAGCTCGCCCATGCCGTTCGGACCGTGACAGCCCGAACAGTACTTCGTAAAATTTGCACCGCCGGATACAATCGCGCGTCGGCTCATCTCCGCAATAGGTCGCGGTTTACGGCGCCGCTGGTCGACGTCCCACATCCGGATGTACGCGATCACATCTTGCACCAACGCTGGGTCGATTTGCCCGATACCGGATTGTCCATGAACCATCGATTGCATCGGCGTGCCTGACCGACCGAGCACCATGGTCGCCGCGAGAAAACCGTCGGAGGCGGCTGCAAGGAAGCGCGAATTGTTGAGCTGTGGTCCCGAAGCGCCTTCGCCGTTAGAGCCGTGACACGAAGCGCACGTACCTTGATAGAGCTGGTGCCCAAGATGCGGATTGCCCACGCCGCTGCGGTAGACCGGCGGTTTACCCTGCGCCCCGGTGTACCTCAGGTACGCGATTACGTCGGCGATGTGTGCAGGTGTCAACTGCGTCGGCCCTTGTTCGGCCTCCAAAAAGCCTTTCATGGCTGTGCCCGTGCGTCCATGGCCAATCCAATGATAGAGCACCTGGTCGGACACGGCATTCAAAAATTCGGGATTGGTGAGTTGTGGTCCGACGCCGCCTTCGCCTCGCGGACCGTGGCACGCCGCGCACGATACTTTGTAATGGACTTCCCCCAGCGCAAAATCGCCACGTCCCGGTGGTTGTTCCTTCAATTCAATTGTGCCGCCGTTCCACGAGCGCATGTACGTCATGATCGCACCGATGGCGTCGCCGCTAAGATGTTTCCAGGAAGGCATCGCGGTACCGGGCCGACCATTCACAATCGTGTGATGTAGGAACTCGTTGTCCAAGACGGGCAAAATGTTGGGGCTATTGAGGCGCGGACCGATGGTCCCTTCGCCGTTTCCACCATGACACGAGGCGCAATTCGCTCGATAAAGAATTTCACCCGTACGCAAATCACCCGTCAACATGGCGATGCCTGCAGCACGCCGGACTTCCGAATACGAAGCGGGCTCCGCTTCCCAAGATCGAATGTACGCGAGTAGGTCGCTGACCGCTTGAGCGGGCAAATGCTTCCACGAGGCCATCGCGGTACCCGGTCGACCATTGATGATCGTCTCCGCGAGAAATTCGTCACTGGCAATCGACAAGAAGGCATCGCTGTTTAACGTGTTGCCGATCCCGCCTTCACCCTGTTCACCATGGCAATTCAGACACATGCCGCGGAAATACGATGCGCCCATACTCGCATCCCCAACGCGCGCACTGACATTCGCGGGGTCCGCGCCGTCCGGCTCCCATTCGCGGATGTGGGCGACGAGACCATCGATTTCTTCATTCGACAGATTGCCGCCTTCCGCCCCCCAAGCCGGCATCGCGGTGTTCGTCCGGCCGTGTTCAATGATGTACCTGAGATAGTCGTCCGAACACGTGGCTAACGTGTCGACGTTATTCAGTGATGGCGTACGAATGTGCGGGAGGATTGGTGTTTTTCCGTCCAGACCGTGACACGCCGAACACATTTCCGCGTACAACGCCTCGCCCGACGGGGGCGTCGCCATGACATGCTCAACGGAATATTGTGCTGAGTAACCCGGTACGATATTCCGGTGTTTCAACGACAACGCGTATGCGGTGAGCGCATCGGCTTCGTTTTCGGTCAATGCGGCCGCTGGCATCACGGTTTCCGGAGACACTTCGGACGGATCCAAGAAATGCCGCTTCAACCAATGCGCGACCGTGCGCGGTTCCTCGTGACCAAAATGCGAGAAATCAAAATCGTGCGCCGTTTTATCGCCGACAAACGTGATGTCCGGGCCGAGATTACCCCCCTGCCCATTTAGTTGATGACACCCGAGGCAGCCCTTACCTTTCACGAGATCGCGCCCCTTGGCCATGAGTGCGGCGCCGGCGGGCACGGTGCCCTCAATGTCGAGCGCGAAGATTGCATCATTGCCATAGAGTGATTCGTCGTCGTGACAGGCTGTACAAGATGAATACAGATATTCCGAATCGACCATCGGCGTCGGCCAATGCGCCACGCGGCCGTGCGCGTCTTCCACTTCAGTAGCAAGCCCTTGGCCCTGGTGACATGTGGTACAACCGAATCGATCCGGCGGATGATTCGAAAGGAAATCGCCGGGGTGCGTCGTGAACGGATTGGCCTCGTCGGCCATGCGCGGATCCTGCAAGCCCGTGTGACACGTAACGCATCGGTCCGTTGCACCCAATGCAGGCACGTAGACCTGGTCGATGCCAATTTCGAAGGCATCTGCTAAATCCCTGCTTGAGTCATCCGTGGCTTTTGCCATGAGAATGCCGCGGTACTCAGTACGGATGCCGCGCCACTCGGGATAAAAATTTTCAACGAGCGCTGAGGCCGCCAGCAAAACGATTGAGATGACGCTGACAATCAATAGCCCCCATTTGATCTTTCGATCGTAGGAATCTTTGTCAAAATTAGCCACGTCTTACCTTCCGAATCAATGAGTGGGCCACTGTGACCGGCTCCAATAGAAATCCCAGTTGGGTCCGCGCAGATACGTCCCCACATACGTCAGAATCACAAAGCCCACGAGAAAACAGGTGAACAGCGCAACCGCGCCCAATCGCGTCGACCCCGTGCGCTTCAAAATAAACAGCGACCACAACGCATATGCAATTGTGAGAAGGCTTCCCGGGTTGATGAGAATAATGGCGATTTGGGGTATCTCCGGGAACCAATTGCGCAACCAGCCAAAGCGTACCGGAATCGCCACCGACAGTATCGCCGCGACCGCGCCATAGACGAGCGACGCGCGGCCTACGTATTTCTCGTGCGCCCAACCGAACCATTTCCCCGGGGGATCGGGTTCGCGATCGAGGTATGGTATTAACGCAAGCCCCAAGATAACGATGGTGGGAATGACAACGCCGCCGACGAACGCGGAGTACGAGACAAGTTCTTGTAGCCCCAAGAAGTACCACGGTGCTTTCGCCGGGTTTTCCGGGACATTTGGATTCGCGAGCTCTGTCAATGGCGCGTCGAACAGCAGGCCGAGCATCACGCAAATGACTAACGTGACCATGAAGACCAACAACTCCGCCCGGAACAAATACGGCCAAGTAGGAACTGTTTCATCCGTGTGTTGCCCTGTGTGTGCAGACTTATCCGGAACGACCGCCATTAGCCCATAGGTCTTTGTCAGTTCAGAACTCGTGGTCGCTTTCTGGGGTGCCATGGATCCGACACCCTTGCTCGCGGCGGTCGGATTGCCATCGGGCCGCGCGATACCCCCGTCTTTACGAATGCGCCACATATGAACGCCGAGTCCCGCTGTAAACACAAGCGGTAAGACAGCGATATGTAAGACGTAGAAACGAATAAGGGCTTCCTGTCCCACCGTGCTGCCGCCCAAGAGCACCTCTTTTATGAGATCTCCGAGATAGAACGCCTTTGGAAGCCCAAGCGCTTCGGCCAATTCGTTGGGCGAAGCGGCGATGTTCGCGCCGATGGTGATGGCCCAATACGCTAACTGGTCCCAAGGCAATAGATAGCCCGTAAACGAAAACAGGAGCGTCATCACGAACAGAAACATGCCCATGACCCAGTTGAATTCGCGGGGCGGCTTATACGACGCGGTATAAAAAACGCGGGCCATGTGCAATATGCATGTCGCCACCATCATGTGCGCAGCCCACCGGTGGATGTTTCGGATGTATCGGCCGGTAGGCACGACGTAGTGCAGGTCTTTGATCGAGTCGTACGCCGTTTCAATCGAGGGCTTGTAATACACCATCAATAGAACGCCCGTTGCCAAGAGGATCGCGTACTGCGATACCAGGGACACGCCGAGCGCCCAGGTCGAGGTCAGTTTGAGCGAATGCGGATGCGTCCGCGTCGCGTGTATGTGCAGAAAGAGATTGCCGAACACGGCCTGAGAACGCGTTCGATCCGACGTTGGCGCGCCATGCCGTACCGCAGATTCGCGGAACGTGCGCGGCAGCGCTTTGACATTCGCAATAAACGTTTCAAGTCCACTCGCCATACTGAATCGCCCCTATGCGAGTTTGAAATATGTTCCGGGCGCAACCGAACGCCCTTTATCCACCACCAGCGAGCCGTCGGCCGAAGCGCTGACATCCAGCCACTTCAAAGGCGCCGGTGCCGGGCCGCCAACCACATTGCCGGCAACATCAAACTTCGACCCATGACACGGACAGCCGAACCCACCGCCTTCTTCCGAAACGATGCAGCCCAGATGGGTGCATACCAGCGACATCGCGGCTACACCCTCATTGGTTCCAATCACGCGAACGTTTTGTTCGCCTATAACGCGAACCGTCCCCGGCGCAAAATCGGTCGCCCGGCCTATCCGGAATTGTGACGAGGTCTCAGGCAACACGCGCGGTTTCGGCAATCGCGCCATCCCCGCAATAGACCCCAAGATCGCCAAGCCAGCACTCCACAAGCCCGCAAGACCAAGAAAGTCCCGCCTGGGGACGGATTCAGGTTCTAATCGACCAGGCATTGCGGCCGCTCCTCGAAACAGAATGATTCCATTGTGATCGCCCCTGTCGGACACCGCTCTGCGCACAACGCGCAACGGATACATACCGTCTCATCTTTGATAATCGCCGACGCCTCATCGAATGGGACCGCTTGCAATTGTTCACGAAGAACCCCGTCGAGTGACTTGTTCCGTTGCAACGCTCCCAGAGGAACGATTTGCAAACACGCTTCCGGACAGACGTCTACACAACCGCCACACAACACACACTTCTGGCCATCGAATATTGTATTCACCCCACAGTTTAAGCACCGTGCTGCCTCGCTACGCGCTTCATCTTCTGTGAATCCACGTTCCACGATGCTCGACTGGGACAAAATGCGCTTCGTCGCGGGTTCCGTGCGGAGCGGAATTCGCGCAATCTTCTCGTACCCCTCTTCCCGCTCGTACGCCGCAGCCGGAAAATGAAGCTCGACCGATTCGGTACCGATTCGTTCGCCAGTCACACGCTGGTATATGGAACGGGCAACCGCTTTTCCGGAAGCAACCGCATGAATCAATAACTTCGGTCCGTAGGCCAAATCGCCCGCGTCGTACAAATCAGGCGCAGACGTCGACCC
>JAJDAB010000542.1 GCA_029262095.1 Candidatus Hydrogenedentota bacterium | reverse complement strand
GTATTGCGATTCGCACAGCCTTGAAATGACAAAAGTTGCCATGACTAGCGGCGAGGAGTATCAACTTGCTTGCGCCATTGACGCTGACACATTGGACCTGACTGTCAACGCTTACGAGAATGAGTTCGGCGCGAGACTTGTGTCGATCGGTTCGATTTCCGCGAATCACCCAAACTTAATTGTCGATGGCAAGCAAGCGCCGCTTGCTGGATTCAACCATTTTCATCATGAGTAGCGACGCCCGATATATATTCGACGTGAAGCTTTCTAAGTGGGACTACTTCCGGATGGCGATCCACACGTGGGCGCGGTCTGGGTTGGTGTGGATATTGCTCATTGGCGGCATGACGCTAATTCACATAGTGTTTCGTTTTGCGTCTGCCGACATGAATGCGGATTCAAACATGTACGATTCTTGGCAGATATGGCCGAAGACTGGCGCTGTCTTAATCTTCATTTTCATAGGCTTGGGCGTTCGATTACTTCTAAACGTGTATTTCTTTGCTGACTCGCGCATATTCGATAATCGGCGTTTCGAATTGGGAGATAAGAGCATCGGAATTTTCGACGAGGGCAAGACCAGCAATTTGGATTGGGGAGTGTTGGCTCGGGTACGGTCGAATTCCAAATATTGCTATCTCTTTGTAGCGCGGTACACCACTCTTACAATTCCTAGGCACTGCTTCCCCGCGCACACGGATTGGGACAAATTCTGCTCTTACTGTGGAGACCAATTTCAACTAGCAAAGGCGCATGCGGAGTAATGATCGCGATCATCGGTGGCAGCCAATCGTACCGGCTTCTTGAGCAGAGTGACATGCGTGGCGAACGGGTGAAGCCGGTGAGTACGCCGTATGGTGACTCTCCCCCACTCCATCGGATGCAGTCTGATGCGGGTGAGTTTTTGTTTCTTTCGCGGCATGGTGAGTCGGGGTATAGCGTAGGTGCGCCGTTTGTGAATTACCGGGCGAATATTTATGCGCTCAAGGAACTTGGCGTTGAGTCAATTGTGGCTTGGAGTGGGCCGGGCGCTTTGGACGATTCGTACAGGCCGGGTGAATTGGTTGTGCCGCATGATGTCGTAGATGAAACACGTAGTCGGCCATCGACGTTTTATGCGGGAACGGGGCTCGGGTTTGTACGGATGCGCGACGTGTTTTGTCCGCGTTTGCGACATGCGCTTGGGGACTGCACGCGGTCGGTGTCTGGCGAACCTGCGCAGTCGGGCGTATATGTTTGCACGGAGGGGCCGCGCATGGAGACGCCGGCGGAAGTGCGGAAGTATCGCGCGTATGGCGGGCAGTTGATTGGCATGACGCTTTGTCCGGAGGCGTTCTTGGCGCGTGAGTTGGAGATGTGTTACGCGGCGTTGTGTTTCGTTACGAATTATGCCGAGGGCATCCAAAATCGCGTGGAGGACCCGGCGACCGTCTTTGGTGGTCTCGCGAATGATGATGAGCGTGCGGCGGCGGATGCGATGGCGAAACGATTTCCGGAGATTGCGGCTAAACTCGCCGCATCAATACCGAACGACACGACTGCATGTGTGTGTGGGCGGGCGATGGAACGGTTTCGGCAACGGGGCGTTATTGGGGAGAATTGGCGGGAATGGGTTCGGCCTTGAAGATTTACCGCGGAGACGCGGAGTGCGCGGAGAACTGATTGAACCACGAAGGACCGAAAGGTGAATAGAAATTAGTTGGAGACCTTCGGTCGAGTTTTATGGCGCAGTCGGAGACCGGCCACGGATTGGGATTGCTGTGTAGTAGCATATCCCCCGCCGCTTCGCGGCACCCCCTTCAAGAGGTCTTTGTTCTCGGAAACTTCGTCAAGACGAGACGCTGAATCGTTCCAAACGATCTCGGTCCACTACATCTTCGTGGACTTCGTGGTTCAATGTGTTCGGCTACTCTACTCGTACGTGGGTTCGTTGCCGGGTTTCCATTTGATGTTGCAGCCGAGGTTGGGGATTTGATCGTCGGGGATTCGTGCGCCGCTTAGGAGTGCATCGAGGGCGGATCGTAGGTCTCCGCCGGATACCGGTACGTCGTTCTTTGGCCGGCTTCCGTCGAGTTGGCCGCGGTAGACGAGTTTTAGCGCGCCGTCGAACAGAAAGAAATCTGGGGTACATGCGGCGCTGTAGTTTATTGCGACATCTTGCATCTCGTCGTAGAGATAGGGGAAATTGAATCCGCTTTCTTTGGCCATCTCGGCCATTTTGTCTGGGCTGTCGTCGGGATAGTTTTCGACGTCGTTAGAACTGATCGCGACAATGCCGATGCCTTTGGACGAATAATCGAAGCCGATTTTGGCGAGTTGATCGCGCACATGGATGACGTAGGGGCAGTGGTTGCAGATGAACATGACTAGCGTACCCATCGACCCGGCCACGTCGTCGCGGGTGACATATCGCCCATCTGGCGTGGGAAGGGAAAAGCTTGGGGCTTCCGTGCCCAAAGGCAACATCGTTGATGCTGTCTGTACCATCGGTATCCTCCGCGTTTTTCCGTAATCTAACTAGATTGCCCATCATAGCAAGAAGATGTTGGCGGGGTGCAAGGCGCTCGACAAGTGAGCCGCGCACGGTGAACAATGGTGTACTTCATCGAAAGACTCGCCCCTCGCATCTTGGGCCGAACGGAGAACCGGTCGTATGAAAAGGCTTATACCGGCACTGTTCCTGGTGTCACTGCAACTGTATGCGGCATCAGCGGAGTCCAACCTCTTGGCTGGTGTCGCCCGCGTGGACATTACGCACTACGATGCGGGGCCGGTGAACGATCCGCTGTATGTGAAGGCGCTTGTCGTCAAGAGCGGTGATACGACGCTGGCGATTGTGACGATCGATGCGGTTACGATTGGGGAGATTGGTCACATCGGAAATGACTTTCTCCGGGTGGTGCGGTCGCGCATTGAAGAAGAGACGGGCATCCCGCCGATCCATGTGCTAGTGAACGCGAGTCATTGTCATGGCGTGGTGCATGACGTTGAAGCGCGGACGTTGCAGGCGGTGATTGAGGCGGCGGCGAATCTGGTTCCGGTCCTTATTGGTGTTGGTGCTGGAGTTGAAGAGCGCATCATGGAGAATCGCCGGTTTACGTTGAAGAATGGTGAACAGGTCGATAGTCGTAGGGCGTACTCGTTGCCGCCGGACGAACTTTTCACTGAGGTAGGTCCGGTGGACTCTGAGATTGGCGTGTTGCGGCTCGACACGACCGGCGGTGAAACGTTGGCGGCGCTCTACAACTTCGCGTGTCATCCGATTCAGGGGGTACCGAGCGGCGGTAATACGGCGGATATGATCGGGTTCTCGTCGAAGGTGATTGAAGAGAATCTCGGCGTTGGTGCTGTTGCGTTATTTCTGCAAGGGTGCGCGGGGGATATCAATCCGGCGCATTACAAGGACGCTGATCACCCGCATGACGCGGAGCCTTTGGGCAACTTGCTAGGGCTGAGTACATTGCGTGCGCTTCGATCGATTGAGCCCGAACAGGACTCGCGGCTCGTGGTGATCAACGAACGGATCGAACTGCCGCGTGCTGACACTGCGGAACGGATTGAGAATCTCGAAGCCCGAAGAAGCGTCTTATTGGAGTCGCTTCAGGGCACGTCGATCAATTTGAAAACGTTTATTCCTCTTGCGGTGAAGTATGGGCTATCGCCGGAGTATCCGTCGGCGTACGCGCATCGTTATCTGCATGAAGAGGCGACGGGCGTGATTGATGCTAAACACTTCGATGCCACGAATCGGGCGATGCTTCAGCGTTATATCGACAACGTTCACGTCATGGAAGAGTTGACTCGCGTCCAAGCGAACCTTGAACTATTGCGTAAACACCAGGCGAGTAACGTCGCCGCACCGAAACCATTTGTGGAAGTTGAAGTGATGGCGGTGCGAATCGGTGAATTCGTGTTGGTGACGTTTCCGGGCGAACCGACTGTCCAAATCGGACTGAATATTAAGCAGGCTTCGTCGCATGATCATACGTTTGTCGCTGGGTATACAAACGGTTACATCTATTACGCTGCGACCGCTGAACAGTTGCGAAATACGGGGCATGCGCAGGAGGATAGCGATAGTATTCTTGCGCCGGAGTGGCAGGCGATTTATGAGGCTAAGGTTGGGGAATTGTTGGGTCGATTGTGAGAACCGCCAAGACTCGGAGATCGCCAAGAGTAAGGGTTGAACCACGAAGAGCACGAAGATACTTGAGACCTTCGGTCGGCTAAGTGGCGCGGTCAGGAGACCGGCCACAATGGTGGGGGCGGTTCCGTATTTCCTTCGGAATTACTGGAGGAGACTGACCGCAGCGGTGAGCTAGTTCGTCATTCACAAGTGCGGATCGTGTAGGCTGGATGATCGCTAATCGAGGTGAATCCAATGAAAAGCAAGCTCATGCTAGTGCGAAATGCTGTGCTGACAATGTTCGTATTGGTGAGCATCGCACTTTGGGTACCAAGAGGGTGCATCGCATCCAACGATAAGAAGTTCGACCATGCCATACCGCCATCCACTGTCCAGACCTTTGACGACTTCCTGCAATGGCAAACGGAAATTGACCATTGTTGGGAAGTAGAGGTCAGAGGCGTCACTTATTTTCACGTCATCGGCCCCCGAGCACGAACGCTTCATTCTGGCGGGGCGCTTTATGTTTTCGACGCTAACGGCAACTTCGTAGGTTGGTCCAAGGATGGCGGTGACGTGTTGCGCAATGAGGCCG
>JAJDAB010000541.1 GCA_029262095.1 Candidatus Hydrogenedentota bacterium | reverse complement strand
ACATTGCCATTTCGCGCCGTCTGCTGCAACTGGGAATTTGCGTCAGCACCGGTCTGTCTGCGTGGTGGAGTGTCGCGCTGTGGCCGCTGACATGAAGGCGGCGGCGGGCGCAAAACGACGGCTTGTGGGTAACGGCGGCGGCCAAGAGCCTATCCCAATAACCCGTTCTCGGTCGATATCTCTATAGGGCAGGATGCCCGGGAAATGAATGACAGGGATGTCGATGACCAAGAGCGTGAAGAAGTGGCGTTGTTCAAATGAACTTTGGGCGTTTGTTGAGCCGCGACTGCCGGAGCACAAGAACACGCATCGGTTCGGCGGCGCTTGGTCGCGAGTGGATGATCGCCGTGCGTTCCACGGAATCCTGTTTGTGACGCGTACCGGCTGTCAGTGGAACACACTGAATGCGACGGGAATCTGTTCGAGTTCGACGGCGCATCGGCGATGCCAGGAGTGGGCCGAATCCGATGTATTCAAACAGCTTTGGGCCGACGGTCTCGCTTGTTCCGACGAACTGCGGCGCATCGATTGGAAGTTGCAAAGTATGGACGCTGCGATGACCAAGGCACCGTTGCGTCGGGGAAAAGCTCGGCCCCAATCCAACGGATCGAGCAAAAGGCGGCGTCAAGCTTAGCCTGCTGACCGACGGTCGCGGGATACCGTTGGGATTGGTGATCGCCGGCGCAAGCGTGAACGACTTCAAGTTGGTCGAAGCGACGCTCGACAGCGTTCCGACTAAGCGTCCTTGAACGGCACCGCGGCATCGCTCGCATTTGTGTCTCAAAAAGGGGCACGATTACAAGGTCGTGCGAGACGTGGCGATCAATCATGGATTCGAGGCACACATTCGGACGTGCGGCGAGGAGAGACTGGTGAAGAAGCGCGGTCGCGGAAAGGCGCGCCGCTGGGTCGTCGAACGCACCCACAGCTGGCACAATCGCTTTCGCCGAATCCTGATCCGCTTGGAGAAAAAGGAAGTGAATTACATCGCAGGCCTACACCTGGCGTCAGCGATCATCGCATTTCAACACGCGGGGCTGTTACTGGGATAGGCTCTTAGCACCGCACGCAAGCTCAATACGCAGTCGAGATCCTAGCAGGGTCCGCAGTGCGAGTTCTGCACTTCTCCAGAATCAGCTGGGACCGCCTGCTCATAGCTCACATTTCGAACAACCGCATGGTCTACGCCGTCGCGGATTCGTCGCAAACCGCCGAGAACAATCAGCGGTAAGAGGATGCTTATGGTCGCGAACATTACGCGACCAACGCTTGAATAATCGACAACTGCAGAAGTTGGGAGTGACGATTGTGTAACGCCTCTTGAGTCTTGCGTTACGCGAAAGGTATCCTCGAAAGCATCTTGTGTGAAAACCCATAGCTCTGGTTTAGATTCTCCCTCAAATATGATTGACGACAGGTGATTAGACGGCATCAAAGATGCTGTGGCGATACCAGTAGTACCGTCGGCATAGGTCACTTCCAAGCACTCTGAGCGCCGCACACCTGTGAATTCCAAGTCTTCGAGGCCATTCCTGAGCGGGAAGCAGTTTCCCTCTATTGGCTGATCGAATATGAGCTTGATTGATCGGTCGTTGGAAAACCATAATAGAACGCCATAATCTCGCTCAGGATCTTGCTTTGACAATGCGAAGATGTTCGTATCTGTTGGCATTCCTTCACTTTGAGAAAGTCGCAATCGGGTCTCCCTCCCCAGATTGGTCGCCATTTCGGTATTCCTGTGAATGTAGCGATTCACATTGGATCGATTCGGCACATTCGGCGCACTCTCGTTTAAGATCGCATCTAAGATTCCAGAACTAACGGCGCCCACAGCAATCAGAATCACCATCCAGCCTGCCAAATAAGCACGAAACTCCATCGTCGAATCCGGGATTCTTCTTGCCAAGGATGCGATGCGCCCGAGCAATATTAGCATGATCGGAACAACCAGGATGATCGCCAGCCATGAGCGTGTGTAGATCAGAATACGCATCGCAAGATACAATCCAATTTTTGCTTTGGTCGCAAACTTCACAAGTAGGACAAACGGGATCGCAACAGGACCAAGAAATTTGATTAATTTATTACTAGACTCACGGGCAGTTTGCTCAAGACGTGGATCATGCTCGAACAACGGCTGTAAGGCGAGTATCGCCAAGAAACCAAGCAATCCCAAGACCACAACACCAACTATCAGTACAATGCCATCGAGTAAACCAAGTTTGTATAGCAAGATCACGGTGCAAATCGTAGGCGCCGCCGCGAGATTCACTCCATAAAGCCAGCGAAGTGCATTCGCGTATTTGAACAACCAATCCGGGTCGGCAAATATTAAGCGATCGCGTTTGATGCTCGATTCGACATTCTCACCGCACTCGGGACATTGGCTATCGCGTAAAAGCGAACGTAAGTTGTACTTGCATTTGACACACTCGATATCCGCCCGAATACCGTCCTCATGGTCCTCCATTTTCCGTCGGTTAGGTTTCATCGGGGCCGGCGACTGCTCGGATTGACGATCACGTCGCTCACGCTGGCGCTCAGCGCTGATGGTCTGAAGCCTTTCATAATACGAGGTTGAGTCAATTGTAGTTTTGTGGGTGTTCGACTGAATAGCCGATGAAATCCGCTCAACTGGTCTCGCTAGTATCGGCACCGTGCGATTCGAATCGAATGTTGCTCGGCGTTTCGCGGCGATCGCGAGTGCGTCGGCTAAGTGCCTCGCACTCTTGTAACGCAGGAAGTGCGATTTGTGCACAGTACGAAGTATCACATCGATGACGTCTTGCGTGACGCCCGCCTCCTGCAGTCCATCAATCCGGACCGCTTGGGATTCGTGCTGCTCTCGAATCTCCTCGATGGTTCCTGAGAAGGGCAACTCGCCCGTAAGTAGTTCGTATGTCATCATCCCCAACGCGTAAACGTCGCTGCGCGGTGAGAACTTACCTCCGAAGACCTCCGCCGCCATGTAAAGCGGCGTCCCCGCCGCGAAATCGCTGTCCTTCCCCCAATCCCAAGCGCTGGAGAGGCCGAAGTCCGTCACACAAACGCGCCCGTCCCGATCGACCAGCACGTTCGACGGCTTGATGTCACGATGAACCACCTTCTTGGCGTGCAGCGCCGCGATCGCACCGCAGACAAGGCCCATGACTTCGAATGTCTCGTCGAATGACAAGCGACCACGAAGTTTGAGCACGTCGCTCAGGCTGATGCCATCGACGTACTCCATGATGACATAGGGCAAGCCTTCGACGCGTTCGGCGTGAAAGATCGCCGTCAGGCCTGGATGCTGGATCTTCGCCGCCGCGCGGGTCCCGTCGAGGAAGTTTTCAAACTCCGAATCGCTCGTGCGATCAGGTCCCTCTAGCAGGAACTTGACCGCCACATCCCGATCCAGCGCAATGTCGTGCCCGCGCCAGACGACTCCCATGCCGCCCCTGCCGATTTCTTCGACGAGTCGAACCGACCCAAGTTGGCGGGGTACTTGAACGCCCGCGATTTGGAGCATTCCAAAGGAACCGCCGGCGGGCAGCGTGACATCGCCTG
>JAJDAB010000540.1 GCA_029262095.1 Candidatus Hydrogenedentota bacterium | reverse complement strand
AGCGTCGGCCCGCGTGATCAATGTGGCGGATCGTATGCTCGAAACGCTGTTGAACATCGCCCGCTAAATCCGCGCGCACCATCGGTGCGTTAGCACTAGAGCACGTTAACGTTGAAACGTCGGCTAGCAATAATGGTTTCGAACCCGGAACCGGAGCTGAGGGCGTTTCACCCCCACCTCAATTCTCCCCCGTCTAGGGGGAGGGGGAAACCCCACACGACAATCTTGAAACTCGCTGTTTCCGACCGTCAACTTTAACCTGTTCTTGGAGAAGGTCCGCGATGCCAACGCTTCCGACTTGGACTTTATTCATCCGTCAGCGAGCAACGTCTCCGCAATTTGGATCAACTCATCGGAATAAGAGTACATATGATTGTACTGCAGTATTTGTTTGCCAACGAGTTTTAGGCGCAGATTAAAGTCCGGAAAAATCTGAAGGGGCATTAGCGGCTGATTCAATGGGTCAATATCCCCTCGCTGGAATTCAAACGCAATGCTCAATCGCGGTTCGATCGCGCGTGCGCTGCTCTTGCCACCCCAGTGAAAGATGCGTTGATTCCAAATAAAGACCGAGCCCGCCGGAGCGCTCAGCGCGCGAACAGATTGCAGGTCAATTTCCGGCACGTTGTTCTCGAAGTCCAAGTAATTGGGATCTCTATCCGCAGGCAATACGTACATACAGCCATTCAGCGGCGTTGCTTCCGTGAGCGCGACCCACACCGTCGCACTTAGCGGCATACCATCATCGAGAATCATCTTGCCCGGCTTATCTCGATGGGGCGCCCAACCCGCCTGTTGCTCTTTGGGATTTACATACCATGCCCAAAAATCCGGTAACATTTTCGCGTCATCGCCCAAACTGGCAACAATCAAATCTCTAAGACTGGCGACAAACGCCCAATACGGATCGTAAAGCATCGCGAATACCGGCAACCAGCCTTGATCGTGCAATTGGTTTACACCGCTCTGCAAAACGGCCAACACGTTGTCGTCGATGACTCCATCAAATTGTTGATAACCCTCGGCGATCAAAGTCTGAGATGACAGCCGCACCTTCGACAAACTGCGCTGACCGGCCAAGAGGCTCGTAGCGTTATCGCTGATGCGATGCCCAGGCAATACCCGCTGCCAGAATGCAATGGTTTTGATCTCTTGTAAATTCATGTTCTACCTATCGGTCGCTAACGCCTCACCTCAATCACCAAAAACGGGTCAAAACACGTCCCGCGCAACGGCTTGGAGATGTTTTCAATATAAGAAGCCGCGAGATCTTTCACAGCACTGACACCGGGCAACGATCCCATCCGATGAAAACCAAAGTAATGTCGCAGCGACAGCGGTTCGGCGGAACTCGCTCCGCAATCCTGGACGAACAACCGCCGAAGATCGCCCAAAGAAAACAAGTGGTATTCACCGAATGGCCAGTGCAGTGTCAAGCCGAATCGATCAAAGAACCAACGGCGGAATCGCATCGCCCCCGGCGGCGTCGCATCGTCCGTAGGTTCATGGTGAATGTCGATTGGGAATCGCCGGTTCGGGCACGTAATCAATAAGCGACCGCCGGGTTTCGTCACCCGAAGCAGTTCACGTGCGAACGCCATGCGTTCTTCGCGGTAATGATCGCCCAGTGTGTAATGTCCCACAATCGTGCCGACGTGTTCGATGACACCAAGGCAATACAACGCGTCAAAATATCCATCGGGAAATGGCAGTCGTGCGCCTTCCGCAAGAAAGAATGAACCGGGATCGTTTTCGACCTTCGCCCAGAACGGGGACAAACACGGCAGGTCGATTCCATAAGCCTCTTTGCCCTCGTCGCGCGCGAACCGGATCCCCATGCCGACGCCGCTGCCGATTTCCAGGATGCGTTTCGCGTCTTCACGTTGCAGCCAGGGATCAAGAAACGCGTCGTAGAAACGTCGCCAATTGGTGCGTTGTTCATCCGCGTATTCTTCGGAGGTCGTTTCGACCCGCTCGTACCGCCCCTCGGGCGTGAAATCTAGGTATCCGTGCGGGTTGCGTGAAAACGTCACGCCGTCTTTTTCGCACGACAGTCCGCCCTCACAAGGCGTAAGAGCACCATGACAATCGGGACATACAAGCGCTTCAGACCAAGTACTCACCGCCGAATCAGCCACTCGCGCAATGCAATCACGGTCTTTGCATCACAAATCTCGAAACGTTCGAGCATTACGGTCGCACGATCCGCGGTGATCTCGACCAATTCGATTCGTTCTTCGATCTCCGGCCGCGCTTCCACTTCTTCTAGATCGTAGGCCAGATATAAATGATCCAGTTCGTTCGTGAAACCCGGCGAACAATAGCAAGCCGCGATCTTTTCCAATCGACCCGCGACCAGCCCCGCTTCTTCAACTAGCTCGTCCCGTGCCCTTGTTTCCGGGGTGTCATTTGGTTCAAGCCGCCCAGCGGGTATCTCGAGGACGTAGTCGTTCACCGCGATGCGAAACTGACGCACCAACACCACATGGTCCGCGAACACGGGCAACACACCGACGCCGCCGGGATGATCGACGACTTCCCGGTCGGCAATCAGGCCATCATCAAGCTGCACTTTGCCGGTCTTGAGCGTAATGACTTTTCCCGCGTACACCGTCTTCGTATCGATCCACGTCTCTCGACTCATTGATTTCCTTCTGGTAATCCGCCCCCGGATAGATCATACAAATACAGACCCGCAGTACGCGATGCAGCGACGTCCCGTCGAGTGCCAACGCGATCCAGATAGGTCACGAAAAACTGCTCTTCACCCGCACTGAGATTTGCTCCAGCATGTTCGAAAACAAACCACACCCGATTCTTGCCCAAGAGCGTATCGATGCTTCCTACATAATGCCCCCAGTCCCGCCGCGACGACACATCGGTAACGGCATGATTTTCATCGACGCCGTATCGTGGCGCATAGTAGCGAAACGTCGGGTGCGCCCAATGATGAACGTAAATCCAGTCGTCCGGTCGTTGATGATCGGCGAGATGCGCCATGATCGGCCGCAGCCCTTGTTCCGGTTCTGGATCAATATACGCATGAATCGATCGCGTCACTGGATGTACCAACAACATAGCTGCGCATGCCCATGCCACGATGCGGCCACGTGAATACTCGCGAATAAAATCGAACCCAGCCGCCACGAGAATCACGAGCGCAGGCGCGAGAAACAATAGGAACCGTTGCGAAAACGGGTAGAGTCGCAAGCCGCTCGCCGCAAGCGCCACGATCATTGGCAATAGCAATAACGGCACCGTTAGCCGACTCCGGTCCAACAACGGTCCGATGCCCAACACCGCCAACAACAAACCGATTCCGGGCAAACTTAACCCCACCGGAAACTCAAACGCGGTAACCGCGGCCTGCAAGAACCAATACACGTCGTTCGCGGATCTTGGTGGCAATGGCATATACGAATCATGGTGCCAGGCCACGACTTCTGAGTTGCCGGTCAAGTGGCGCACGTTAAACCAATAGTATGCGCAAAACCCAATAACCCACGCGGCGCCCACGCATGCCAATCGCAACGTCTCTTTGGCTGTGCGCTTGCTCTCATGAATCAACAACGCCAGACCGCCACCAGCAAGGACGAATATCGCCGTGAACGAAAACGCAATCGACGCCACGCCCGTGAGAGTCAACACGATCGTGTTGAACAACGACGGTCGTTCCGCATACCGAAGAATCAGTAACGTCAACACCAATGCGACCAACACGTCAACGGCGTACGGTTTGCACTCGGACGCGTACCGGGTCAACGGCAACGACACGGCGAATAGGGTCACGGCGATGTTCAACGCTGCACCGGTCAACAATCGCCGCGCAAGAAACAGAAACAACAAAGGCGCGGCGACAGACGCGATCAGCGGCACAAGCCGCAAGACGTATTCGCTGTCCCCAAATGCCACAATCGAAGCACGCGACAGGAAGAGGTATCCCAACGGCGCACCCTGATCGTATTCCAATCGCCCGATAAGATCGGCGTAGTCCCGATGAATCAGATTCAGCCCCAAATACGCCTCATCCAACCACAACGCCTTATTCGCCGCATGCTCCCGCATACGAAGAAGGATCGCGGCAATGGTCACGGCTGTAGGAAACCAGCCGAACGGATTGAAAGCCTTATTGTTCACACGCTCACGCAGAACGATTTCCCCCTACACGGAGTGTAGCGAACTGTATGGCTTCGCTTCACATACCAGCCACCCTCTGGAGAGCGAGCCGAACCTCTGTTAGAATGCGGGCACTATTCTTGAAACGATTTCCCCCTTTGAAGGGGGTCAGGGGGATGTTGCCCCTAGATAGAGCGAACTTCAAATGCTTAACCGACTAATCCGCCTCCAATCTACACGCCCAAATCACAAAGCTCCCTCTCCTCGGGGAGAGGGCTGGGGTGAGGGGTCGGTTCGCACCGGGAAACGCGCTGCAAATAAGCAATTCACTTCCCCCTCGAAGGGGGAGGATCAAGGTGGGGGTGCAATCAATCAATCCGGTTTCATCCCTCCAGAGACACACGCCTTATGAACGACGCCCCACTAACAATTGCCGGCCGTACTTTCCGATCCCGGCTCATGGTCGGCACCGGCAAATTCCCCTCCGCCCACGCGCTGAAGGAATGCCTCGAGGGTTGCGACGCGGAGATCGTTACGGTCGCTCTACGCCGCGCCGACTTGTCCAACCCAGAAGAGGACCCCATCGTCGGCGCACTCGACGACAATAAACATTTCTTGCTCCCCAACACCTCCGGAGCCCGCAACGCCGAAGAGGCAATCCGCCTGACAAAAATGGCGCGTGCCATGGGCTGCGAACCCTGGGTCAAACTAGAACTCACGCCGGAACCCAGACACCTACTCCCAGACCCCATCGAAACCCTACGCGCCGCCGAACAACTCATCAAAGACGGTTTTACTGTGCTCCCCTACATCCAAGCCGACCCCATCCTCGCCAAACGGCTCGAAGAAGCCGGCACGGCCACCGTCATGCCCCTA
>JAJDAB010000539.1 GCA_029262095.1 Candidatus Hydrogenedentota bacterium | reverse complement strand
TGGCTGCGTTCGGGTCGCACACCGCACACGCGGAGGATTTTCACTATCGTCGCGCAACGCAAACCACGGCCATCGGTCGGGCGCCGCATCGAGATCTGTGAATGCATCTATCGCTTTGAATGCCGAGCTATGCAATTTGGGTCCAGTCGGCTCCTCAGGTTGATCCCGCATAAACGCCGGACCATTCGCTGGCACCCGATACCCCCGAAACGCGAGGCTGTCCGCAGTTCCAACCGCGAAATAGCTGTCCGAAAATCCCATTAATTGCTCGAACCGGCCAGACCCCTTTTCCACCTCCGGCTCGATACGCTCTCGCAATTCCCCGCTCCAGGTACGCAATTCGATTGCATCGGACCCCGGCAGAAAGAATAGCGACTCGCGATCCCGCACGAATACCATCACCTGCCGATACGGATAATCACCCTCAGACAGATACGAGGTGTGCTCGAACAGCGTCTGACCTTCCTGGTTTTTGCCGTCGAAGCCGAACAGCCGAATCTGCTGGCCGCACGCTGCGAGTATGGCAATTTTTCCGGTCTCTGGCTGCGGAACGATATCTAACGCGCGTGCATTTGAAGGCAAGCGGAGCGTAAGCGAGTTTTCGCGATTTCCCGATGGATATACGGTGAGATTGAATTCATCCAAAACGGCTACGTCGCCGGTTCCGTCGAGATTCCCGTCCACAAGAAATGAGTCGGCGTTATTGGAAAGCGGAATCTCGAACGGACTTGGACCAGCCGCAACGAAAAATGTCACTATTATCGATACGAAGGTCATCTTGCATCGCCTTGGTTGAGATGGATTTCCACGCCCCCCCCCTTTGCTCGATCTCTGACTACGACATCGCTCAGCCCGTCCCCGTCAACGTCAAACGCACACGGAATCTTATGGGGAGGAACGGCAAACTCCGTCTCAGGGCGTGCGGTAAAGCCGTCCGCTCCACCGAGGTGAATCGATACCGCTTCGGGTTTGTTGAATACCAATGCGTCCCGCCAATCGTCACCGTTGAAGTCTCCGGTGCAATCGATCAGATCGCCGTTCATGTACTGCCAGAACCGGTACGTGTAATGCCGGGCCGGTTTGTCGAGTTCAATCGTAAACCGTCCGAGCGTGCGCCATTTCCGGTCGAAGGATCCGTCGTCGTTTTGCGTGCGCGCCATAATCGCGTGCGAAAACTTCTGTTGAAACAACGCCCGGTTCGCCGTCTCGCGAACCCCGCCGCTGACGAGACCGGACTCCTCGCCGAGCCAGTCCAAATCGCCATCGCCATCAAGATCGACAAAAGTCGTTCGCGAAAGAAAGCCACGCGTTACCGCGATCTCGAACGTCTTGCCCGCATCCGTTGAGACAAAGCGCTGAACCACCGGCTTCCAGTTCGTGTAGGTGGGCCGCTCATAGCGGTAGCCGGCGTAATCGACGTCTCCATCCGCATTCAACGCGATGGGCTCCATATCGTCCGGCAACGCTTCCGTGCGATACGACGTTTCTTGCCGAAACGCGAATCCCTTATCGCTATCCGATACGATTTGATACCGATGAACGGCGTAGATGACTTCGTCTTGCCCGCGGAAAACCTGTTCAATCACAACCGCAGAGCCGCCATCGATCACGACGTTAAACCTCGCCCATCTGTTTGGAAAAGCTACTTTCCGTTCCGACGCCGGCCAAAGCGCATTCTTTCGAGCACTCGGTTGAGCACGGTGCGGAGGAAAGAGAGCGAGAACAGCGGTTTCGATCCCATCCGTCTTCATCGCACTAACAGAGATTCCATCATCAGTAATGCGTACGATCTCCGGTTGTCCATCGCCATCGACGTCATGCAGAAAACGCTCAAACGTGATTGATGGGGTGTTCTCGTCTACTTCAACACGAATGTCCTCTGTCGGCTCCCAATCTAATGCGAACTGAGCCGACCGTTTCCAATCGCCCGCCTCCAACACATAGGTCGCGAAAAGGCCGGGGCTTAGGACGTATACCGTGCTTTCCCATATATCCGCGCGCGACTGCCGTGGCACATCCGGCATCGGCAAGTACCGATCAGGATCAAGGCGTCCGCCAGGGCGCAAGTATGCGCGCGTGGGAAGAATCAGATCGGAGTGGCCATCCTTATCGAGATCCGCATGCAGCAGATCCAATTTAATCGTGCCGAGCGGCGGGTAACCGGGACTCGCATGCACGTCCGGTATGTCAACCTTTTCAAAAGTTACGCCGCCCATCACGACGCATAGGGCCGCGATGATCACTTGCAAATGTTCCGCCGGTCAAACGCGAAATGTGCAACGCCGCCAAAGATGAAGAATGCAGCGGCGGATGCGGCCACGCTGCGATACGCATTTGGCGTCCAACTGGGTTCCATCAGGTCACATCTGTCCGTGAAAACTTGCCACGACGTCTCGATATAAGACGTGAACACGAAGGGCGCAATACCTAGCGGTTCCTTCAGTATATCGACCAAAAACCACGACACAATGGCCGCAGTGATCGCCGACCCCGCGTTCGGCATGATCGCGGACCACATCACACCATAGGCACACGCTGCGAACAGCGGCATCAAGCCCAGGGCCGCACAAAGGCAATAGGCCCAGAACATTTCTGTGCCGGTGTACCAGACGTCGCCACCATATTCGACCGCACTCACGCCATGCACGCCGGCAGCGGTGCCCCATGAGAGCGCACCGACAAACCCAGATAGTACAAGGGCGTACGTCATCGCCAACAGAATCTTCCCAGCGAGAAGTTCATGGCGTCGAACGGGCCGGGTCAACGGTAGCCGAAGCGTACCCGCGCTCACCTCCGACGCAACCAGGCCGGCAGAGAACGCCAGTATGAGTAAGAGTCCCAAGAGATTGAGCGTCACCGGCGTG
>JAJDAB010000538.1 GCA_029262095.1 Candidatus Hydrogenedentota bacterium | reverse complement strand
AATATCAACTGGTTGTGATGGGTTTGAACTTACAGCCGCAAAGCTACGTGTGTATTGGACAGAAATAGGATTCATCTCGTTGGCATGTATGACGACGATGATGATTTGCAATTCTCGTTGTTGAAACTGAAGGAGGTTGATATGCATCCACGACATACTCCGGGTCTAAATGGACTCGACCCAGTATCGTACTTCAAAGGTGGCCCCGTGCAAGGCGACGTGGCATTGAGTTCCATTCATGATGAAACCACGTATTATTTTTCGAGCGACGATAATAAGGGAGCCTTTAACGGCGATCCCTCGAAATATTCACCACAGTACGGTGGGTTTTGCGCGACTGCGATGTCAGAGGGAAAAGTCTTCGGCGCTGATCCGACTAATTTTAAGATTACAGATGATCGCCTCTTCGTTTTCTACCGGGGAGTTGATGGTGACACGCTTCCCCAGTGGAACGAGAACGAAGGCGAGCGGTTACCCGCAGCGGACAAGCATTGGCAAGACGAGAGTTACGTGGGGCATAGCTAAGAAGGGCCGTTTTCTGGGACGCGTCTGAAGACTCTACGATGGGACTTAGACGTCGTACGGTATTCGCTGCACTTGGATAGGATGCTCGTTTATCAATCGAAACTGAAGACTTTGCGCATGGTCAGGTGATGGAGACCGTGTAACTTGGCCGAACCCATCTTTCACGTCCCTAGCACCGAGTAGTATGTTGAGGTAGCTGCGAATTCTGAACCCTAAGCGGTGATCCCCACGCTAGGTGATTAACGCTATGGCATACTACTGGTAACGTCTCCAACCCAAAGGAGAATTACCATGAGCCCGCGTTCGCTCTCTTTGCTTCTAGTCCTCGCCATTGTTGCCACCCCAATAGCCTTGAGCGAGGAGGCTGATCCCTCGACGTATACCGAAGTCGGATCGCCGCTGCCTGCGATCGATTTCACAACCGTCGAAGGCGTCCGCATCACAAACCAATCGTTAAAGGGGAGCGTCGTTGTCCTGAATTTCTTTGCAACGTGGTGTGGTCCGTGTCGTGATGAGCTGCCACATATTGAGACGGAATTGTGGCAGAAATACCGGGAAGAAGAGTTTGAACTGATTGTGGTGGGACGTGAACATACCCCCACCGAATTGAACCTGTTCAGGGCTGAAACAGGATTTACGTTTCCGATGGCGGCGGACCCCACCCGGGTCACATACAACAAGTTCGCGGAAAAATGGATTCCCCGCACCTACGTCATCGATCGCGACGGGACGATTCTTTTCCAGTCGAAGGGCTTTGACCCGCAAGAATTTTCGGAGATGGTCGGGATTATCGATGCGGCGCTTGAAGGGGACAAGAAAACCGTCGTGAAATCAAAAGACAACGCCAAAACCAGCAAGTCGACGGCTTCAGACGACTCGAAATCCGTCACAATATCCGGCGAAACCCGCATTCGAATTCAGCACCGGGACAATTAGGCGAGCCGGTGCCGCGAACCAAGTCGCCGACCTGGGGTCTAATCCACCAAATGCCACAAGTAACTGAATTACGAGGAGTATTTACATGATGAAACGCCTGAATGCGATTGCGCTGCTAACGATGTTTCTGGCCGCTGGGTTGGTCCATGCACAGGATGCGACGCCTGCGCGTCAAACGAGCTTGGACGACCAGACGGATGTCGCCATCACGGTGTACAACAACAACCTAGCCCTCGTTCGGGATCGTCGAGACGTGCCGCTAGCCGATGGTGAAGTCACGCTGACGTTCATGGATGTGGCTCAGATGATCAGGCCTGAGACCGTGAGTATTCGGTCGCTCTCGAATCCGGGCGGTATTCGAATCCTCGAACAAAACTACGAGTTTGATCTCATTAGCCCTTCGAAGCTGATGGAGAAATTCGTCGGCAAGGAAGTGCAACTGCGAAGTTTCCATTCAGAGAGTACGTTCACGACGGAAATCGCGACATTGCTTAGTGTCAATGAGCGTCCGGTGTATCAAGTTGGCAACGACATCCACTTGGGCCATCCTGGATCGGTCGTGTTGCCGGAAATTCCAGACAATCTCATCGCGAAGCCATCATTGATCTGGACCCTCGATAGCGATGCGGACAAGCAGTCCATCGAGGCGACGTACCTTACGCAGGGGATTCAATGGTCGGCGGACTATGTGTTGACCATGAATCGCGAAGAGACGGCGATGGACATCGCGGGTTGGGTGACGTTGATCAACCAGTCCGGTGCGCAGTACACGAATGCAAAACTTAAGATCGTCGCGGGCGAGGTGAACATCGTCCGACCGGAAATGCGGATGAATAAAGGGGGAATGGCCAGCCGCGGTGTCGCGATGGAAGCCATGTCGATGCCGGTTGAAGAATCGTTTGCTGAGTACCACCTCTACACGATTCCGCGTCGCACGACGATCAAGCAGAATCAATCGAAACAGGTGCGTCTGCTTTCCGCGAATGCCGTGAAAGTGGAGAAACTTTACGAATACCGCGGACAGGAGTACTTTTTCAGCCAACGGTTTCCTCAGGTAATGCCGGAGCAAAAGGTCGGCGTGTTTGTGAAATTCCGCAATGACGAAGACAACATGCTGGGCATTCCCCTACCGGGCGGAACCATGCGCGTCTATCAAGAAGACAGCGAAAGCATGCTGCAATTCGCGGGTGAAGACCGCATCCAACACACACCCAAGGATGAAGACGTGCGGTTACGGATGGGCAACGCCTTTGATGTCGTTGGCGAACGTGTGCAGAAAGATTACAAAGTCATCGCGAGCAACGTGCATGAGTCCGAATAAGCGATTACGCTACGCTATCATAAGGAAGCGGACATCGTTGTCGATGTCGTCGAGCCGATGCCGGGCGACTGGCAGGTCTTGAGCAGTTCGCATCAGCACGAAAAACGTGATGCACGGACGGCTGTGTATTCCATTCCTGTAGAGCAGGATGGGGAAGTGGTGCTGAAGTATCGCGTGCGGGTGCGGTTCTAAGATGAATGCAGCGAAGCGAGTGAGGCAACGGGTCGTTGTGTTGAGCCTAATCGTGATGATGCTCCCGGTGGATATCGCTGCAGGGCAGGACGCGCTTCAATCACGGCGAACAAGTCTCGACGACCAGACCGATGTCGCCATTACGGTTTACAACAATAATCTGGCTCTTGTGCGGGACCGGCGCGACGTCGAACTAGAAAACGGCGAAGTCACGCTGACGTTTATGGACGTGGCACAGCAGATCAAGCCGGAAACCGTAAGTATCCGATCGCTCTCGAACCCAGGCGGCATTCGTATCCTCGAACAAAACTACGAGTTCGATCTTATTAGTCCGTCGAAGTTAATGGAAAAATTTGTGGGCAAACAGGTGGAATTGCGCAGCTTCAATTCGAAAAACACATTTACGAGCGAAATGGCAACATTGCTCAGCGTGAATGAGAGTCCTGTCTATCAAGTTGGGAATGACATTCACCTTAGGCATCCTGGCTCTGTGGTATTGCCCGAGATTCCGAACAACCTAATCGCAAAACCCTCACTGATCTGGACTCTCGACAGCGACGCGGATAAGCAGAGCATCGAGGCGACGTACCTTACGCAGGGGATTCAATGGTCCGCGGACTATGTGTTGACCATGAACCGCGAAGAGACGACCATGGACATCGCGGGTTGGGTGACGTTGGTCAACCTGTCGGGCGCGCAATACACGGATGCAAAATTAAAGATCGTAGCGGGCGACGTGAATGTTATCACGAATAACGTTGCACTCGACTACTTTGCTGACAGTGATGGCGCGTTTAATAGTGCGTTGCTCCAGTCGATGCCGGTCGAAGAATCCTTCGCGGAGTACCACCTCTACACGATTCCGCGGCGCACGACGATCAAGCAGAACCAATCGAAACAGGTGCGTCTGCTCTCCGCGAATACCGTAAAAGTGGAGAAACTCTACGAATACCGCGGACAGGAATATTTCTTCAGCCAACGGTTTCCTCAGGTAATGCCGGAGCAAAAGGTTGGCGTGTTTGTGAAATTCCGGAACGACGAAGAAAATTCGCTGGGCATTCCCCTGCCGGGCGGAACCATGCGCGTCTATCAGGAAGACAGCGAGAGCATGCTCCAGTTCGCGGGTGAAGATCGCATTCAACACACGCCGAAAGATGAAGATGTTCGGTTGCGTATGGGCAACGCGTTTGATGTCGTCGGTGAACGCGTGCAGAAAGATTACAAAGTCATCGCGAGCAACGTCCATGAGTCCGAATACGAGATCACGTTGCGTAATCATAAGGAATCGAACATCGTTGTCGATGTCGTCGAACCGATGCCGGGCGATTGGCAAGTCTTGAGCAGTTCGCATCAGCACGAAAAACGCGATGCGCGGACGGCTGTGTACTCGATTCCCGTGGAGCAGGATGGCGAAGTCGTGTTGAAGTATCGCGTGCGGGTGCGGTTCTAGTCCACGAACCGAGAGCCAATTTCAATTCGTCATTCCCGCGCAGGCGGGGATGATGTTTGGCAGGAGACGCGCGACTCGAAACATTGTCACGCGAGCAATTCTACGTCACGCGCGCATTCGGCGCCTGTTACAGCCCTTGCTGATTCGCCTCGACGTATTCACGCATGAGCCGTTGAGCGTCGTCGGACTTCATCAAGACCCAAAAATTCTCTTCTTCTAGCCGCAGCGCCTCTTTCAGGGGCAAGTGCGCGGATTCGTTTACGACTTTCTTGATGAGGGCCACGGAGAGCGGGGGAAGAGCAGCGAGGCGATTCGCGATCTTCATGGCTTCGCCCATCAGTTCATCGGCCGGGACGGCGTTCATCACCATGCCAATACGTTCTGCTGTTTCCGCGTCGGCGACCATGCCTTGCATCATGAACTCTTTCGCTTTGGCCGCGCCGATGAGTCTTGGAAGCCGGACCGTCCCGCCCGCGCCGGGGAGAATGCCGACATTGGCCTCGGGTAATCCGACGGACCCGGGATTGGTCATGATGCGGAAGTCGCATGCGAGGGTGAGTTCGAATCCTCCGCCGTGGGCCTGGCCATTGATGGCGGCGATAACGGGTTTGGAGAGGGCTTCGATCTGCAAATAGGCCTGATGGGTCGCGTGCAGTTCCGGGCCGGGTAAAACGTCAGGATTCGACTTGAGCAACTTGGCGGTTTGATCCAGCTCGCCTACGTCATAATGTTGTATGAAGTAATTCGGAATGCCGCCGGTGAGGATGAGCACGCGCGTTTGTTCGTCTTCTTCAATTCGGTTGAGTAGGTCGCTCAATTCGTTAACCATGGTCGCGTTCATGAGGTTGCTGGGCGGATTGTAGAAGGTACCGATATAGACCGGGCCCTGCCGATCGCCTTTGATGTGTTTGTACTTCGAGACGGCATCATCCAGGGCGTTGGCCCAGGCGGCCGTTCCGGATAGAACAAGGCCTGCAACAATTAGAATTGACGTGGCGGACGTTCGCATATCAATATTCCTTTTCGATTATGACCGATGCGCTTTGTATCGTACTGTGCAAGTGTCCAGCGTGCAATAATAACCTTGCTCTACGAAAGTGTGCTGGGCATCATTGAGAGGTTGCAGTGATTTGAATACGAATCGAGCATTTCGCGGACTAACGGCCGAGCAAATGCGGGAAGCGGACCGGCGTTGCATTGAAGAGCTGGGAATCCCGGGTGCCGTGCTCATGCACAACGCGGGCGCTGCAGTGTTCGCTCAAATTGAAAAGGGTCCGGTCGGGATCGTTTGCGGAAAAGGGAACAACGGCGGCGATGGATATGTCGTTGCGTGCTTGGCACTGCTAGCGGGGCATGCGCCAACGGTCGTTCTCATCGCGAAGCGAGCGGATATCACTGGCGACGCGAAGACGTTTCTCGATGCGTTCACCCGGTTGGGCGGTTCGCTACAGATTGCTGAAACCGAAGCTGAAGCGGCGCGTGCGGTTGCCAGCCTCTCCGATTGTGCCGTAGTCGTTGATGCTCTCCTGGGTACAGGGATCAAGGGCTTAGTGCGCGGCGCGGCCCGATCAGCGATTGAGGTGTGGCCCAGCGTGCGGACGATAGCCGTCGATTTGCCTTCCGGGTTGAATGCAGATTCGGGCGAACTCTGTGGATGTGCTGTGCGTGCGGACATTACGGTTACGTTTCAATTCGCAAAAACGGGATTGTTGGCCCCGGCGGCCAAACCATATGTTGGGCAGCTCGTCGTGGCTGATATTGGTATTCCAGAGATTTGCGCAGACGATGTAGCTTGGGAAGAATTACAACAACGCTGGTAGCGAATCCGCCGACTCTGGTTTCGCGAGATATCGACGTGGGGTGCGTTCACGGTCGAACGTGTGTCATTATTCCTTCGTAGGTAATAAAATGCAGTTTTGAGCTCACACGATTGAAATCGTTCCAAAAGGGTTCGACGGGATAAACGGTATGGAAGATGCAATTATTCGCGGGCTATACGCCGTGTTTACCCTGTATATGATGGCGATCTTGCTATATTGGGTTGCACCCTGGATGCACGTTGAATTGACCGATTCGCGCTGGCGTTGGTTGGCACGGTTGGTGGACCCGCCCGTAACTTGGCTACGGAAACGAATGCCTTACATGGGGCCCACGGATTTGGGGCCCTTGGCAGCGCTGGGGATCGTTTGGTTGGCTCGTGCGCTGGTTCTCCCAATAGCGGCCTCGATTATCTCGCCGGCGTAATCATCGTGGCCGGTGGCGAATCCAACCGGTGCGATCGCCGAGCCGAATGCGATCGGATGGTGGACGAGCAGTTGGTTGCGCGCGGCATTACCGATACGCGGGTGATTCGAGCGATGCGTACGATACCCCGCCATTTGTTCGTACCGGAAAAATACCAAGGACATGCGTACCGGGATCGGCCGTTGCCCATTGGTTGTGAGCAAACGATTTCGCAACCGTATATGGTCGCCGTGATGACTCAGTCGCTAGCGCTCAATCCTGGAGACCATGTCCTGGAGATCGGTACTGGATCCGGATATCAGTCAGCGGTTCTTTCTCAATTGGCGGATCGGGTCGTATCGGTGGAGCGTCACAGTGTGCTGACAAATTTTGCGCGCAAGAATCTTGACGCGACCGGGGTGACAAACGTCGAACTCATTACCGGTGACGGTTCGCGCGGTTTTCCAGACGCTGGGCCCTACGACGCCATCATTGTGACGGCGGGCGCGCCGAATGTACCACGCGCGCTCAAGGCGCAGTTGGCTGAGGGCGGCCGGTTGGTCTGTCCAACGGGATCGCGCGACCAGCAGGCGCTTCAATTAATCGAACGTCATGGTGAAAAACTACACACAAAGAATGCGGTGCCGTGCGTTTTTGTGCCGCTGATCGGGGTACAGGGTTGGGAGAATTAGTTACTTGAATGATTTAACGCATCCTTCGCCCGCCGTATCGTTGGTGGGCGTGGATTTCGTGCGCAATACGCGGCCGATTCTTTCCGGCGTCAATTGGCGAATCGAGCAACGTGAACATTGGGCGTTACTCGGCGCGAACGGTTCGGGTAAGACGACCCTGCTCAAGATCGTGACCGGGTATGAATGGCCGACCCGCGGTGAAGTCAACGTCCTTGGACAGCGATTTGGCTCGTGCGACATTCGTGAACTTCGCAAGTCGATTGGCTGGGTGAGCACCGCGCTGGAACAGCGAGTTCCCTCGCATCTGACGGCATCGAGTGTCGTCGCGTCCGGAATAGACGCTTCTATTGGCGTGTACCGGGATTTTACGGTCGAGGAGGAAACACGAGTTCACAGTGCGTTGACCTCCGTTAGCGCATCATCCGTGGCGGAACGCGCATTTGGCCTGCTTTCTCAGGGGGAACAACAGCGCGTCTTAATCGCCCGGGCACTCATTCTTCAACCCAGATTACTGATACTGGACGAGCCCTGCGCGGGTCTCGACCCAACAGCCCGACATCGTTTCCTGGATGACATTGGTGTGTTGGCGGCCGATTCCGATGGTCCCACGCTGATTTTCGTCACACACCACATCGAAGAGATTCGCCCTTGGATTGCGCGGGTACTAGCACTTCGGGATGGATCGGTGACGGCCGAAGGGAGGCCGGACGACGTGCTGACCGGAACGGTATTGCGCAGAATATTCAACACCCAATGTGAAGTCCACGAAACAAACGGCGAATATCATCTGACTACGATTCGGCCTCCGATCGACTAGTTCCAACCCATAGGCTCGTAGGCAGATACGCGATTATTCAGCGCCTCCTGGACTGATGCTTTTAACTCCTTGTCCTTCATTCCGCTCGCGAGACCTTCGCCAATAGCCATACGGATGTGGCGGTGAACCAATTCTAGCGTATTTTCACGACATGTCTTTTGGGCCTGCGGTGCGA
>JAJDAB010000537.1 GCA_029262095.1 Candidatus Hydrogenedentota bacterium | reverse complement strand
CAATAACCGTGACTTGGACTTCTTCGCGTGGCTCATCATCCACCACAGCTCCGAAAATGATATTGGCTCTTGAATCCGCGGCTTGTTGAACGGTTGTCACGGCGTCCAGAACCTCTTTCATGGTGATGTCGCTACCACCTTTTACATTGACGACTACGCCCAAGGCGCCATCGACACTGGAGTGCTCGAGCAGTGGGCAAATGATCGCTTCTTCCGCAGCGCGAACCGCGCGATTCTCACCCTGTGAATGGCCAATACCCATTAACGCCCGGCCACTCTGTTCCATGATCGTTCGCACATCTGCGAAATCGAGATTGATCAGGCCAGGAATCGTGATGAGTTCCGATATGGATCGCACGCCGTTGTGTAACACTTCATCGGCAAGCCGGAACGCATTCAAAAATGAAATGTTGTCCTCGCACAACAAGGATAGCCGGTCGTTTGGAACGACGATTAGCGCGTCGACATGTGCCTCAATCGCGGCCAATCCTTTCATCGCATTTTCCATCCGGTTCCCGCCCTCGAACTTGAACGGCAACGTAACGATACCAACGGTTAGCGCTCCGGTTTCTCGTGCGATTTCCGCTACGATGGGTGTCGCACCCGTACCCGTGCCACCACCAAGGCCAGCCGTGAGGAAAATCATGTCTGCGCCCTGCAAGACTTCCTTGATCCGATCGCGGCTTTCCGCGGCCGCTTTTTCGCCCTGCTCCGGGCGCGCCCCTGCACCCAAACCAATGTCACCGATTTGGAGTCGCGTTCCTGCGGGCGAATGGCGCAGCGCCTGGGCGTCGGTGTTGATTGTGATGAAATCGACGTCGGTCATTCCCGCTTCAATCATTCGCATGATGGCGTTGTTGCCGCCACCGCCGATCCCGCACACCTTAATTACCGCTTGCGACTCAAACGCAGGTAATTCATCTGAGAGAGCCATCGACATGGGTAGTACCTCCTTTTACATCCGTGCCGCCCGAAGGCGGTCCTGCTTAGAGCTTCCGTGCATATGCAACCACCATCACCGGCAAGCCAGATCGGTGTCGAAGCGCAATTCCAAATATTCCGCGCAGCCCAAATCGCCGCGCTCCCGTTTCCATAGTTGATCCAAAAGTGCGGCCTGACGCGGATAATCCGATCGCCCCCAGCGAATGGTGTAGGGCAACTCGTCACACGTCATCCACACGCTATTGCTCGCATAGGCCGCCAATTCGGACACCGTCACATCTTCCGCCATCGATGTAGTTTGAAAGGCATCCCAGACTTTGACCGCCTCGTGAAAAGCGGGCGACTCCACCATCATCCCCTCCGCAAAGTTGCCGAGTTGTGGGACGTTCGTGATAAACGGTTCCAGGGAATCCTCAAAGTCGCCGACGGTTCGAACGGCGACACCCTCGGCATCCACTTCATATAGCCGATCCGCGGCGCGTAGTGTTGCAACCGGGAGCCGTTCCTGCACTTCAATCACCACCGTGTCCGGGAAGATTCGTACGACACTGCATGAATGCACCATCGGAAGCGCGGTAATCCGTTCGCTAACATCGGCAACATTCAACAAGAGAATGTTGTCCTTTGAATTGACGCCGGATACAAGCGCGATCTCCTGTTCATCAATCAGGTCCGCACCCACAATGGTGATCGTCTTGACCAGAAAATATTCGTTGTCTCGCACGTGAGCGTACAACGCGTACAAGCCGCCTCCAACAACGGCGAATGCAATTCCCGCGCGCAATGCCAATATACGCCTTCGCCGCGAGAGCCGGGCCTCAGCTCCGTGCTTTGGCTTCTTCCGTGGTTTCGCCTTTTTCCGAATCACGCCGAGCCCCCCAATTCACGAACCAGTGCCGGAGCAACTTTGTTAATGTCACCAGCGCCCAGCAACAGGACGACGTCGCCTTCTACTAAATCCGGTCCCAAAATCCCCGAAACTTTGTGCATATCATTAATAAGCTCCACGTGTCGCGATCCATTTGCACGAGCCGCGTCGACAATTAAGTCTGAAGTTACGCCAGGCATCGGTTCTTCACGAGAAGGGTAAATCCGTGTCACGATGGATCGATCCGTTTCGGACAATACTTCTGCGAACTGGTCGGAAAAATACTGTGTGCGGCTGTACAAGTGTGGTTGAAACACCACGATCACCCGTTTGGGTTCGATCCAGCGTATCGCCTCAAGCGTACTCGCGATTTCCGTTGGATGGTGTGCATAGTCTTCAATCACCAACACGCCACGATGTTCGCCCCAGGACTGCAATCGGCGTTGAACGCCATCGTATTGCAAGAGTCCTTCGGCTACCTGTGGAAATGGCAAACCGAGGCTCAGACCCACCGTACACGCGGCCATCGCGTTCAAAACGTTGTGGTTGCCTAGCGCGCGGACCCGCAACGTCCCAAGCGGGCCGGTGCGGTGCAGACGCTCGTCATGACTTGTCACTTCGAAACAAGTGCTAAGGTTCGCCAATCGTTTCGATAGCGGAGTGCCATCGGCACCACCCTCGACACGAACGTTTGACGCTGATAAAGACGCGTCATCGCCCATCCCGTAGGTCAAGCACAAGCTGTGAATGGCGTACAGGATCGATCGCGCATTCGGATCGTCGGCACAGACGATCGCCCGCCCATAGAATGGAACCCCATTACAAAAATCGATGAACGCGCCCTTAATCTTGTCGAGCGTACCGTAATACTCAAGATGCTCCGCGTCGATATTCGTGACCACACTGATCGTTGGGTGGAGCCGTAAGAACGAACCGTCGTGTTCGTCGGCCTCCGCGACCAAGAAGTCACCAGTTCCCCAACGCGCATTCGTGCCGCTGCGTTGCAAGATGCCGCCGACGATGCTTGTTGCACCAACGTTAGCGTGGTCCAACACCGCACTGATCATTGACGTAGTCGTTGTTTTGCCGTGTGTACCGCCGACGGCGACCGCATGCGGTTTGAGCCGCATTAGATCGGCCAGCAGTTCGCTGCGATGTATCACCGGCGTGCCGCGCTTACGCGCCAACGCGACTTCGGGATTCTCCTCCGGGACCGCTGCGGAAACCACAACAATATCCGCGTCGCCTAGATGCGCCGCGTCGTGACCTTCGTTGAAACGAAGGCCGCGCTCAACCAAACGGTCGGAAATGGGAGATGCAGCAAGGTCAGTCCCGGAAACCTCATACTCCAAATTCAGGAGGATTTCCGCTAGACCGCTCATGCCGATACCGCCCACCCCAACGAAATGGACCCTGTGATTAAAGGCTTTCATTGGTCCCTACGCAACATGTTGTGGTGAACGTATCTTACCAGATTGGGATATACAAGGGAAGGTAGTTATTCAAGTACTACCCCAACATCTTGTTCTCGTGCAGACTGGTTATCTCAGCGAGATACCGGGAGGATGTATTCGTAAGTCCTTTTGTAAAAAGATTTTACAAAACAGGCCGGGCGTCAAAAGCGGTCGAATTTCCAAACGAACGGAAGTCGATCAGGAAAAATCGCTGAGGCTAGATTACGCGCATCCTGATTAATGACTGAACGCGCAGCGTTCAAGACGTCGGATACTGAACGATATCCCGAGAGGAGATGGATCAGTTCCTCGTTCGTAACCGTCAATTTGTTGCGTCCGGAAATCGCCGCTACGTCAACCGCGCCACGGTTTGTCCGCACGCGAAACGACTCGCTTCCCAGCACTAAGGTTAACTCGGATCGCACTTCGCGTACCGGCGACTGGGCGACCCTGCTTTCCCATTCGGGAATCATCGATTCGAGCGTCTCCCCCACATCGATCATTGCCATCATGCCGCCCGCATTACGATCTCGCCGCGCCTCAAACGTGGCACGAAACTGTTGCAAATAGCGGGAGAGGTCGTGATTCGGTGGCACACAAAATCGAACGCGCGCCCGCGATTCGAGATCAGCAATTTCTGCAGCGGCGGCAACCACGGCGGAAGCCAAACCGAATTCCTCAACAGCGCACTCTTCAACATTGAGCGTGTTGTTGTTGCGCCCAACGAGGAAGTAGGCAACGACTTTACCCCGCTCATCACGCAATACGTACCACTCTGAGAATCGCACCCACTTATTCTTAACATGCGAGGTGGACCGAATGAGCGTGCAAGCAATTCCACTTTCACCGCGTTGGTGTAGCTTGACCATCGCGGGGATGTCGCTAGGCTTTGCGGCGTGCACTGAAAAGGGATTGTCGCAATTAAGCGCTTCAATAGTATCAAGCGAAACCGAGTGGTCGACCAAAGACGTTGCAAATCCAAATTGATCGTAAAAATTGGGAATGCCAAATAACATGGAGACGTGGTAATGTTGCGCCTTCATGAAGGCCATGGTGTCGCGCAAGAGCCGCGAAGCAATCCCTTGGTGGCGGAATTCCGAGGCGGTCACCACCCAACCGATACCGCCCATACGCAATCGGGCTTCTCCAATCTTGAGCGTTTCCGTCGTCAGGCGGAGTGCCGCCACGATTTCGCCATCGAATAGTGCAATCCGGGTATGTTCCGGACGAAATCCGGGATAGTTGCTCGCGGCCGATCCGAGCCAGAGCTCGGCGGTAGCGTCTGACGCCAATTCCAGCGCCATGAGGTGCACCGCTTTTCGTAATTCTTCCTCAGATTGGACAGCCAGTAGCTCAAGCCGATCAAGGCGCGCATTTGATTCACGCGTCTGGAGATGAAAAACACTCATAGGATGCAGTGTAGCACAGCGAATATGTGAGAAGAGGCCCCTGAATCCGGTGCGTACCGAGCGACGATCAGTCCTCGATTGGCGTATCCAGCTCAGAATCTTCTACGTCCGGCATCTGTAGAAAATCGAGATCGGAAATGTCTTCCCACTCACCATCGGGCGTGATATACAAAATCCCCATATCCCGCCAGAATTGTAGTCGCGCAATGGTATGACTCACCAAGGCGTCGGTCACGGCGTTTTCCGCATCCGTGAGGTCGTTACGCGCATCGACGAGATTTCGTGCGGTGGCCCGGCCCAGTTCACTTCTAAGGAGTTCGTTCTCAACGCGCCGCTCACTTAGACTGACCTGATTTTGTGCCGTTTTATAGTTCTTGCGGGCCTGATCCAGTTGCCGCCAAGCATTACGAACATCCAGCTTTATCGTATCCTGGGCCAACTGTAGATCACGTTCAGCCCGCTGGTTCACGATGAGCGCCGTTACATACGCATTGCGCTCCGGCTTCCGGCTTAAGGGTAAATCAACATCAAAACCCGCAGTCCACTGCGCGCGATCGAAATCGAGTGTGTCGAATTCATCCGTGCCTGGCTTGCTGTCAACCGCCCCAGTTAGAACGAGATCAAGATCCATCTTGAGGTTGTTCGCAGCAACATAGATCCCTCGAATGCTATCGTCGCGCTGATCACGCACGGTGTAATAATCGAGCCGGGATTCAAGCGCAACTAGGGTCGCGTCTTCCGGGGACACTGGAAAGTCTATTGGCCCTTGTTCACGCAACAATTCTAGTTCAGCTTCGTCCAAGATTACCTTAGCATCAGTCGGCAAGCCCAGAAGAATCTTAAACTCGTCCAGCGCCCTACTATAAGACCGAACCGCGTTCACCCATCGTGTCTCACTATCGAGCAGTCCCTGTTCTGATAGGCCCAATTCCGATTGAGTGATTCGTCCCTCAGCCGCCTGCGCCCTGTCCCGCTCGACGGTGAACAGAAAGCCTTCAAAGGCCCGAAAAGCATTGTCCGAGGCGTCCCGTGCTTGTAGCACCTGGTAATAATCCGAAGCGATGCGTACCGCGAATGTCTTCCGAAATCGAGTGAAATTGCGTACTTCGTACAGGGTGTTCCGCTCGGATTGCGTCAGAAATTCGGCCGCCACCCGACTACCGCGACCTCGCATCAGCGGCTGCGTAATCGTTGCGGTCAACAAAGATGACGTCGTAACCCGCGCGTCGCCAGTGAGAAAGCGCAAGAAATTCGAGGTCAGACTTGCTGCTATTTGACCGCCACCTTTAAGCAGCATGTTCACGCCTAAAAACGTCTGACCGTCTATGCTGCGCTCATCCATGATTTCTTCGCGCGGCTGATTGATACCCGTTTGTGTGAAAGCGGATTCCACTAGATTGGCGTACACATTGATTAGGTCGCCCGGTGTGCTCGCCAATTGACCGCCGGTTTGAAGGCCACCGATCAGTTGCGGCGAAATCGCGACGCCGTTGTTTTGAAGCGTCTGAAGGAGGTTCGCGGCAGTCGTTTGCTGGCTCAAACCGATTCCGGTCAGCGTAGCCGTTTGCCGCATCCAATCGGGAACGACTTGTGCAAGGCGCACACCATCGGTCGTCTTCAGAATATCGGTGGTGCTCCGCGCGTAATTTGCGCTGCCGCTCGCTGAAAAAATTGGCGCGAACTGATACCGATCCAGCGTCAAATTCAGCGCCTGAAGGTAAAGCTGCTCCTTCGCGTTCTGATAATCACGGCTGGTCCAAACGGACAGTTCCAGCGCCTTCTTCAGGGAGATGACTAGCGCGCCTTCTTCGGCCGCCCCTTCTTCCCCGAGGTAGTCCGGCGGTGGTCCCGCAATCGAAATCCCTTCAAGCCGATTGATCGCATCCGGCTCGATGGTGAAGTCCTCCGGCATCCCAGGGACATCCGGCGATTTCTCGTCGATTATTCCGTAGACTTCTTTATCGGCCCGATCCTTGTACCAGGTAGTGGAACAGGACATCGCGGTGGCCGCGAAGCACAACATCACTATTTTCAACAACTTAGAACGCATCAAATAAGGCTCAGTCAATGTTGGGAGTTTAACGGTCTTGCGGGCCCGGTGCAACGGGGGAGAAGGTCGTATAACGGGTCCACATCGTTAGTTACCAAAACATCTCTCAAAGTTTCATGGCGCAAAAATTAGTAGCCGATCAACGCTGCGAAAAGTAATCCTTGACCTGAGCCACGTCCTGGCCGATTTGTTCGATCAATGCCTCTTTAGACGCAAATTTCACTTCACCTCGTATCCGTTTCAAGAACTCAATCTCGATGCGCTCTCCTCGAATGTCTTTGTTAAAATCGAGAATGAATGCTTCGATGGTCATTTCATCGTGCGGAATGGTCGGAGCGAATCCAATATTGATCGCCGCGGATTTTCGCGAACCGCACACGATTGCCTCACCCATGTACACCCCTTGCGCTGGCGTCGCATTGTGATGCGGTTTGATATTAGCAGTTGGAAACCCCAATTCGGTGCCGATACCCCGCCCACGTTCAACTTCTCCGACAATCGAATAGCGGCGTCCAAGGAATTTCGCCACTGCATCGAGATCGCCTCGGAGCAACTCTTCGCGGATGCTCGTGCTGCTGACGCGTTCGCCATCAATGAGTAACGCAGGCGCCTGGGTTACGCGAAAGCCCCGATCCGGCGCGAGCTTATCGAGTAATTCATAATCGCCCGCAGCATCTTTCCCAAATCGGAAATCGTGCCCAACAACGAGTGATTGCGCTCCGCATTTCCCCAGCAATATGTCGTCGACGAATTTCACTGGATCGGTTGCGGCTACCGTTGCATTGAACGGTAGAATGAAAAGCACCTCCACGCCCGCCGCCTCCAATAACGATGCCTTTTTCTCCATCGTCGTCAGGATGGGCGGCGCATGTTCCGGAGCGAAGAATTGCCGTGGATGAGGGTCTAATGTGAGAACAGCAGGTACGCCGCCCTCTGCTGCCGCTCGCGCAAACACTTCGCCCAAAATGCGCCGGTGACCCAGATGAACACCGTCGAAACTACCGGCGGTGAGCACAGTATTGGTTATTGATTCGTTGAGGGAAAGCGTATCACTAACGATTTTCATGGGGCCGCGCTGAGCACCCGTTTCGGTTGGATTCGGAGTCCTGCCCCAGTACGTTCAACCTGGCCTAGGGCAAGCAATTCACCCGATTCCGCCATCAATTGAATCCAACCGACGTCGATCGGGCAACGATCCCGCAAGTCGTTTTCAATGACCGTGCCCCCATGCGCCACCGCGCGACGTCCCTCGTCGCTTAGCACAACCGATGGCATATCCAGAGCACCCGAAAGTGGGCGAATGTTCTTCTTCACGTCGTCCGGCGTTTCGAGTGTATCAAGCTGCACCGCCTCTTCAAGACGGTGGTGTCCCACTGCCGTCCGGACAAGCGATGCCAGTGCTGCACCACAACCCAGCACTTGGCCGGCGTCATGGCACAACGTGCGCGCATACGTACCACGCGTGCATCGTACCCGGAACTTCGCGCGAGGTGCGTCATATTCCAAGGCATCAAACTCATGAACGGTGATCGGACGCGCGGGCCGATCCACCACTTCCCCCTTGCGAGCACGCTTGTACAGTCGTTCGCCGTTGACCTTGACCGCGCTCACCATGGGCGGTATTTGCATGATATCGCCGGTGAAACCAGCGAATACGGCCTGGATATCCCCCAGGGTGAGTTCTGGAACCGGGTGTTCTTCCAGTACGACGCCATCGAGATCATGCGAATCCGTGGCCCGGCCCAATTCCATGACGCCTTCATACACCTTGTCGAGCGCGGTAAGGAACTCTGACAAACGCGTCGCTGTGCCAATGCACATGATCAAGAGGCCGGTCGCCGAGGGATCCAATGTGCCCGTGTGGCCGACGCGGCGAATACCGGCCGCTCGCCGCACGCGGTCAACCACGTCATGAGAGGTCATACCCGAGGGCTTGTCCACAAGG
>JAJDAB010000536.1 GCA_029262095.1 Candidatus Hydrogenedentota bacterium | reverse complement strand
TACTTGAACGTAAACGAGGGCCACCTTGGAGCATTGGATTCGACGAGCATGATGAATTGGTCATCGCCCTGGCAGACGGACACATTGAAGAATCGCTCATCGGCATTTGCGCGCAACACCACTTGAGGTTGAGTCCACGTGGAAAGATCGGCAGAGCTGACCATTACGATCTCGTTGATTTGCCACTTCTTTTCCGTACCCCAATTCCCCGCGAATACATAGACGCGCCCTTCGTGCACGAATGCCATTCCCAGTCCGTGGCCAATCAGCGGCGTGGCGACAATGTCATCGGTCGCCATGTCCCGAATGCGTACTTCGTCCTCCGCGAATCGGGTATTGTTTTCGCTGTGCGGCGGCTCCCATTGCTTTTGCCAGTTCTCGAGCCTGTACAAGCGGTCGTTGAACACGAATGGTGTGACCTCGACAAGTGGTGAATCCAGTTTCCCTTGATAGACGATCGGATTGGACCATGTTTCGGTTGCCTGGGGCGGACCCGCCAACGCGGTCGGCGCTGTCGTTAGAACGAATATGAACAGTAAGCGTGCGATTCTGAACTGACCGACGGTCATCTGGCGTACTCCGGGGATTGAAGGTTTCGAGGTGGGAGAGTAACACTCGCGCGATTCTTGAGGAAGGTGCCTCCATCGTGTCGGCCCGCGATCTGGAAAACCGGGCGTCGTGGGCGGGTCGAAATGCCCGAAAAAGCTGGTGAGGCTGGCAACGGCGGTTGTTCGCTGGTTGCTTGTGTTTCCGGCTGTATGGTAAGCTTTCGCGATTTTGATCTCGCAGGGATTCACCCTAAGAGACGGTTTGGGTGCCTGGGCACAGCCCGGGTCTGCCGTCCGAATCCCAACGCGCTAATAACCCGAAGAGGAGCATTACGTTATGGCTGTTGTCACGATGCAGGAACTCCTGCAAGCCGGAATCCATTTCGGCCACCAAACCCGCCGTTGGAATCCCCGTATGGCCAAGTACATCTTCGGCCAACGAAACGGCATCTACATAATCGATTTACAGAAGACCCTCCGTCAGGTTCACGCCGCGTACAAGATCGTACGTGACACGGCGGCCTCCGGCGGCACGGTGTTGTTTATCGGCACGAAGAAGCAGGCGCGCGAACCCATTGCGCGTGAAGCGACCCGTGCGAATATGTACTACATCAACAATCGTTGGTTAGGCGGCACGCTGACAAATTTCGCGACCGTGAAGCATAGCGTTCGGAACTTGGGCCGTCTGCAGGAATTGGAATCGTCGGGCAAGATTAACGCGTTATCCAAAAAAGAAGGATCCCAACTGCGCCGGAAGCGGCTTAAGTTAGAGAAGAATCTCTCCGGTATCCAGGAAATGGATGTGCTGCCGTCGGTGGTGTTTATCATCGATGCGAAGCGCGAAGAGATTGCCATCCGCGAATCGGCTCGTTGCGGCATTCCGTGCATCGCGGTCGTCGATACCAACGCGAACCCCGAAGTAGTGCCCCTGCCGATTCCGGGTAATGACGATGCGATTCGGGCTATCAACTTGTTCTGCAAATTGATGGCTGACGCGGCCTTGGAAGGTCAAGGCATTGCGGAGAAGACACAGGCTGAAGAACGCGCCCGTAAAGGCGTTGTGGCAGCGGCTGCAAAAGAAGGTGAAGAAGCACCGGTCGCCGCCGCGGAGGTGGCAGCGGTTGAGCCCGAAGCGGCGCCAGCCGAGGTGGCCGCGATTGCGGAAGCGAGTGGAGAAACGGAGTAACCATGTCTTTTACTGCACAAGATGTAAAACGCCTGCGCGATATGACGAACGCGGGCATGATGGATTGTAAGAAAGCGCTTACCGAGACAAACGGAAATGAAGAAGAGGCCGTAAAATGGCTTCGCGAGAAGGGTATTGCGTCGGCCGCAAAAAAGGCCGGGCGTACTGCGGCTGAAGGTGCCATTCACGCATATATTCACATGGGCGGTAAGTACGGCGTGCTGGCTGAAATCAATATTGAGACGGATTTCGCCGCAAAGAGCGATCAATTTAAGGCATTGTGTGACGACATCTGCATGCACATTTGTTCGGCGAACCCGAAATGGGTGCGGCAGGACGAGGTGCCGCAAGAGGCGATCGACGCAGAGATAGAAATCTTCAAGAAGGTCGCAGCCGAAGAAGGTAAGCCGGAGAAAATTCGAGATAAGATCGCGACAGGCCGCCTGAAAAAGTGGTACACCGAAGTGTGCCTTTACGATCAGGCCTTCGTAAAAGATCCGGACAAGAGCATCGAAATCTTATTGCAGGAAGCCAGCGGTAATATCGGCGAAAAAATCGAAGTGCGCCGGTTTGTGCGCTACGAGCGCGGCGAAGGTATCGAGAGAGAAGAATCGAACCTTGCCGACGAGGTTGCGGCGACCGTAGCGGCCGCGAGTAAGTAGCTGAATCCCTTGGCCGCCTCGGCGTACAAACGGATTATGCTCAAGCTCAGCGGCGAAGCCCTGCATTCGGGCGGTGAAAATCCGATTGATTTTCGAATCGTGGAACAGTTTTGCAGAGAGATTGGTGAGGTCACCGATCTCGGTGTTCAAGTCGGATTGGTCGTTGGTGGCGGCAATATTTATCGCGGTGCCCAAGGGTTCGCATCCGGTCCCGATCGAACGAGCGGCGACTATATGGGCATGCTCGCTACGGTCATCAATGCGATTGCGGTGCAGGCCGTGTTGGAAAACCAGGACGTACCGACGCGGGTGATGACTGCGATCGAGATGCGCCCGGTGGCCGAACCCTATATCCGCCGACGCGCGATGCGCCATCTGGAAAAAGGCCGTGTTGTGATTTTCGGTGCTGGTACCGGCAATCCTTTTTTTACGACTGATACAGCCGCCGCGTTACGCGCAAATGAAATGGGCGCCGAAATCCTGATGAAGGCGACGAAAGTCGATGGCATCTACGACAGCGACCCAATGGAAAACCCTGACGCGACGCGCTACGATGAGCTTACGTACAACCGCGCGCTTGCGGACAATTTGGGTGTCATGGACGCCACCGCAATTTCGTTGTGTCGGGAGAACGCGTTGCCCATATTGGTTTTTAACCTGATGACGCCGGGGAGTATTCTTTCGGCGGTCCGAGGTGAGACGATTGGCACGATTGTAAAGGGAGACTGACCGGTGGCGAATCCTTTGCTCACAGAAGCACGATCAAAAATGGAAAAGAGTCTTGAGAATTTCCATACGGAGCTTGCCGGTATTCGAACCGGTCGCGCATCGGTGGGCCTCTTGGACAGCATCGAAGTTGATGCCTATGGTCAAATGATGCCATTGAATCAGGTGGGCACGGTGTCCGCGCCTGAAGCGCGCATGCTGATGGTTACGCCGTGGGACAAAGGGCAAATAGGGGCTATTGAAAAAGCGATCATTGCATCGCCGTTGAATTTGACCCCATCTAACGACGGAAACATCATTCGCATTCCATTACCGGACTTGACGGAAGAACGCCGCAAAGAATTGGTCAAGCTGACGCACAAGTTAGCGGAAGACAATCGGGTATCCATTCGTAACATTCGGCGGCATGCGGTGGACGAGGCAAAGAAAGCCCAGAAGGACGGCGATCTCCCTGAGGATGAAGCCCATCGGTTGACGGCGGATGTGCAAAAAGTAACGGATGAATTCGTCAAGAAAATCGATGACTTTTTGAAGGTCAAAGAAGCGGAAATTATGGAAGTCTAACGGTGCACGCGAATTCTGGGATGAGCGACTCGCTCGAATACGCCAAAAACGTTTGCGCTTGAATTGTACTGAGCCGTGGGCCGTTCCGCGTTGTGCGGAGTAGTCCACGGCATTTTTTTGTGTAGCTGTTGTTCCGAAGACGATGTTTTTTTGATGACGACCTCTAACGTAGAAGACGCACTCCCTAAGCACATTGCTATCATTATGGATGGCAACGGCCGATGGGCGAAGCAGCGTGGTGTGACCCGGGCCGAGGGACATGAGGCGGGGGCAGAGAGCGTTCGCGAAACGGTCGAGGGCTGTCGAGAAATGGGCATCGAAGTATTGACGCTTTATGCCTTCTCCACAGAGAATTGGCGGCGATCGCGAATTGAAGTGAGCGCGTTGTTCCGGTTACTGAGCAAGTACGTCAAAAAAGAATTGGAGAATATCCACAAGGAGGATATTCGTGTCTCGATTATGGGGCGGATGGAAGGGTTGCCGAAGAAGGTCGTGAAAGACCTGGAATACAGCATGGAACGCACGGCGAACAATCGATCCATGATTTTGAATGTAGCCATCAATTACGGCGGGCGCGGGGAGATTTCGGACGCGGCTCGGGCAATTGCATCCGAGGTGCAACGCGGCGAACTCGAGTTGGACGCGATCGATGAAGCTTGCTTGGCGCGGCATTTATACCGTCCAGCGTTGCCAGACCCGGACTTGCTTGTCCGTACGAGCGGCGAGATGCGCATTAGTAACTTTATGTTATGGCAACTGTCGTATACAGAAATCGTAATGATGAAAACACTTTGGCCCGATTTTCGGAAGCCCCACTTGCACGAAGCGATCGCCGAGTATCAACAACGGCAACGCCGGTTCGGGGGACGGTAGGGATGGCGCCGAGTCCGAGAGAGGTGGGGGTGCGTGTGGTCACTGCGGTGATCGCGCTGGCGATATTTCTGTTCGTGATTTGGACTCCCGGTCTTCATGTAGCGTTCGCAATTTTGGTTTCTATACTCGTCATGTTGGGCCTATACGAGTTGTACGCGATTACGCGCAAGTGCGGATTTTCGCCGGAGACGATTGGCGGCATGTTGTCGGGTACGGCAGTGGCGCTATGTGGCATCTCGGGCAGTTTGGCGTTCGTAAATTATGGGTTCTACGGCG
>JAJDAB010000535.1 GCA_029262095.1 Candidatus Hydrogenedentota bacterium | reverse complement strand
GCAGTACGATGCAGGACTATTCAGGACCGAACCACGCAAAATTCACGCATGAAAAACTAAGCGATAGTCACCACAAGATCCGCTCTAAACTCCGTTTGACTGGCCTCCCCCGGGTAGCCTCGAGGATTGCAGACTATTCTGGTTTCGAATAACTCGTAGTCACAGGGCACATGGGTGTGTCCGTGAATCCACAGTTCGGGCCGATGTGTCTCGATAAGGTCTTCCAGCTTGCTTGCGAACGCCGGATTCAACTGGTCGTTCGCGTATCGTTTTGCGACCGACGTCGAGGCTGGCAGGTGATGTGTCACGATGACTGTCGGGCCGTCGAATTTCTTTTCCAGCTCGCCGACGAGCCACGCCTTACTCGCCTCATGGAGCAGTGCGGAGTCCTCGGGCGTAAATCGCCGCTCGCCATTCTGGATCAACGCGAAGTCTTGCATCCATTGCTTTGCACGTTGCCGCGCGAACCAGGCCTCCCCTTCACCGTGCAGCTTGAAATCCGTCCACAGCGTGCTACCCACGAACCGGATGCCGTCGAGTTCGATGGTGTCATCATCCAAGACGTGAATATTCCGGGGTGCGGCGTCCTTCAACTCTGCGGTCAATCCGATGTCATGACCGTAGTACTCATGATTCCCCGGTACGTAGATCACAGGGACCTCCGGAAACTTGCTAGCCGCCCACTCGATACCGCCTAAACCCACACCGATGTCGCCGGCGAGAACGACAACATCCGCGTCGGTATCAGGCGCGTAGAATTCGGTGAATTCGGTGTGAAGATCACTAAGGATGTGAATTTTCATTGCGACAAGTTTCTAAACGAACAATCGAAACCTTAGCACCCCGGCTACGTCGCATTGCAAGTCGTGTTTTTTAAAGAATCTCGGTCGGATCGGGTTCGGCTGCTTTCCTCCACAGATCTTCAGCAGGATTTTCGCCTGCAACGTAGTCGACGAACTTTTTAAAATACGCGTTGGTTTCCGCGTCAGTGCAAAATAGGTAACACCCCTTCTGCCCCCGGGTCATCAGAGTACGATAAGTGTTCTTAATGATTCGCTCCGTCAGTGCCAGTGCTTTGTCCGGCTCTTCCTTCAGCATCTTCTTAAATCCGTGAATAGAACGGTCTTGAGAAGAGCGTTGAGTGGCATCCGTAACAGCGATGCCGTCTCGAATAACGAAGTCCGGACCAATAATCACTCCAACATAGTCCAGTTCGAGACCCTGGCATGTATGAATACAGCCAATCTCGTTCACCGACTGCGGGGAAATAATCCACAAGCTTCCGTCGGATCCAAGATTCCATCGCATAGCGAAATCGTGCTCAGGAATGACAATATCTTTGATCTCTGGGTTCTTCTTGCCCTTCCAGTCCCAGCAGTAACCCGCCACTAACCTTGCTTTATTAGCAACGGTATTCCGCATAGAAATCAGGTCGTAGAGCTCATTCGGCGAAGAGCAAACTCGAAAATCGTAGTCGATGCCGTCAAGATTGTCGGTCGCCGATTCGCCAATTTTCAATGCATGATCGACCCATGCCAGGTACCCGTCGGAGCCGTTACAACGGAATTGCGATTCAAGCTTTAGCTCCGTGACGTTCGCCCCGCAGGCTTCCGCCCAGCGGCGAATCTCCTTTTTCTCACCGATGTCCTTCAACGTTACCCGCTGGTCCTGATCCACGAAGAAAATACTAAACTTGGCTGCCTGGATGATTTCCTTAATTTGATTCTCGCCCTTGTTTTGATAAAGGCCAGATTTCTCGTTAAGCCGGTGGGCTTCATCGACTACGAGAACGTCCATGATATTTGGAGCCGTATCAAAATATGCACCGGAGCCCTTGAACAGATTTCCTACATGCGACTTCGTAAAGGACCCGGTCAACTGGCTCTCGTAAACCGCGCGGGGCGCCGCGTTACGTGTGACGTAATGAGTCACGAGCTTTCGACTCGTGAATTCGACCAATAGGTTGACTGCAAGAACAGACTTCCCCGTCCCTGGCCCACCTTCGACTAGAAGTACGTTTTTATTGGTCGAATTTGAATCGTCGGCCAACGCTAAGGCGGTCTCATATACGACCTTTTGGTCGTCAATCATCTCAAATGCTCTATTGCCCTGAAGCAGCGCCACAAGATGATCCGCCAAATTTTTTGATGGCCTAAGTTCACCGTTGTCAATCCGGTACAGTATTTCCGACTTGTCGCCATACCGAACATGTTCTTTCAAGAAATCTCGAAGTAGATGAGCATCACCTCTCAAGAAAGCCGGTGCACGATCTGTGTGTTCGTCATAGAACGGTGCGTGAATAACCTCGCCCGATGAGCAGTTGTGAAGATACACGCAGGGTCGCAATCGGATATCGCCCTCTTGAACCGCAACATTGAAATCGTTTATCAAACTGGCGTAAGTCCACGCCTGGTACGAAGGATGCGTCACTTCTCGAACGCGACCTCCCACAAACGTCTCGACAATAGCGTCTTTGGTTGTAGCAAAAACCTCAGACCATTGCTTCAGTTCGACTATGACTGCCGAATCTTTCTGATTTTCGTCCTGGCCGGTGAGGATGAAATCTACACGTTTGGATGTAAGCGGGACTTTGTATTCGATCGCAACACCAGCGTCATCGGGTATTGCGCCATCTACAAGTACGTTATTCATGTACTGCATTGAGTTCTTCCAGGACTCGATTTCGCTTTTGCTCGTGGACATTCCCGCCTTAAGCTTCAGAGCGGAAAGAATCTTCTCCTCAATTTGATTGGAGAATACGTCTTTCGTAAAGTTAGAGCGGGTGGCTGAGTAGACGATCATGTCGCCGATATCATTCTTCGAATTTCGTGCTTTTCAACGCGCTGCCGTGCGCCTTCGAGATCGGATATTTTTGAGCGTTGATTGCTAGCTTCTTTTCAACAGAGCTGCCGATATCGACCCCGAGCTGATCTGATAGTCGAACCAGGTAAATTTGGATGTCGGCAATTTCCTGAGCGACGGCAGCTAGATCCTCAGGACTCAATGAAGAAGATTGTTCCTGGGTCAACCATTGGAAATGCTCAAGGAGTTCTGCCGCTTCGACATTTAACGCCATTGCAAGATTCTTGGGCGAGTGAAACTGCTCCCAATCTCGTTCCGCAGCAAATTCGCGTAATTTTCGTGCCAATTCAGAATAGCCCATTAGATTAGTTCTTGAACCGACAATGGCGGGATAGTCGCCTGGATCGGTAACTCAAATTCCATCTGCCCGGTATACTATTGATTGAACACACATCTGGGCGAGTAATCAATGAGAGATCCGGATAATCTAGCGCGCCACTTAGCGAACCAGCTCCGCGCGCGTGGAGACAGGAGAAGTCAGTCGGGGACCGATTATTCCGCTTCTTCACTTCTGTTAGCTGCCGCATGCACCGCGATTCGTATGTCCTCTGCAAGTATCTGAGCATCTTTCGGCGTCAGGACGCAACAACCAGAGTATCTGGGTTCGAACCAGGCGGTCGGGAGTTCGAATCTCTCCGGGCGCGCCAATAAAGCAAAAAGAGTCAGTCACTTACAAGTGGCTGACTCTTTTTCGTTTCGGGGTGCTGTCCCATAGATTACGAATCACTTGGCCAATATTGGGTGGATCTGAGTGGCACGGCCCCCTTTCCATGTTGAAAGCTAGTCGTCGGTGAGCTCAGTTTCTCGCAGTACACCATCGGCATCAGTAGTGGCCGACTCGTTGTTGAAAACCCCTCTAAGTCGATGGAGGGGATACACAGGCGCCTCTCTTATGCCCACACGACGCCTCTGGTCGTCAATCTTCCAAAACTCAACAATTTCAATATTTCGCCGACGCGGTTCCATGAAAAGCGAAAAATCGAGCGTATAAGCCTCGTAACGTCCGGGGCGACCGGATGCAGCAGAAGTATCGGGCTCAACCACGTGGATTAGCTTGAAATCCATTAGTTGCTGCACAATGTCATGTTCTGCCGGGCACGATTGCGACTCATCTTGCGATACCAAAAATGCTGTTTTCCTGTGCTCTTTTAGGCAAAACTCAAGTAGATCGACGAA
>JAJDAB010000534.1 GCA_029262095.1 Candidatus Hydrogenedentota bacterium | reverse complement strand
TGGTTGTCCGACGATGCATTCACATCGCCGGATAGTTCAGTTACAGACGCTGAGGGAAAACCGCTCTGGCGAGTGGCGCCCACGCCGCACGGCAAGTATTGGGAAGAGGGGATGAAGGTCGGCTACCAGGATGCCGGCAGTTGGACGATTCTCAAGGACAGCGTTGAGGGCGGTCATCGCAAAGCAGCCTGGTTATGGGCGCAGTTTTGCGTTTCGAAGACCGTCGATTTGAAGAAATTTATGGAGGGCAAAACGCCTATCCGCAAGTCGACCGTGAATTCGGATTACTTGGCCGAGCGCGAGGGTGATTTCGGCGGACTCATTACGTTCTATAAGTCGAACGCAGAAAAACTCTGGACGGATTCGGGTCCGAACGTGCCTCATTATCCCTTGTTAGCGGAACAGTGGTGGCAGAACATCGCGCCAGCGGTCACTGGTGAAGTTACGCCGCAACAAGCGATGGACAATATCGCTGCTGCGATGGACAATCTCATGGGTAAGATGCGGCTCAAGCAATACTCGCCAAACCTGAACGAAGAAAAACCGGCCGCAGAGTGGCTAAATGCGCCCGGTTCGCCCAAAGCGGAACGTCCGGACGAAGAGCCGAAGACGATGAAGTATGAAGATCTGATCGCGAGCTGGAAATAGTATTTGTTCGTAGTTTCGACTCTGAGGCGGTGTTTGTTCAGGTAATGGCCGCCTCAGAGGCGGAACTACGAACATCGCGCCGAAGTTATGGCGTTGCAGCCTCCAGCGTAATGCTGTTGGCGCCGACTTGGATTCGTGCGAGTTTGTCTGTGAATTCGCGGAGGTCTTTGTTCTGGAGGAATTGCCCTTCGATGTATTCCCGTTCGACCGCGTCGACGATCCAGCCGGGGAGCGTCTTGTCGTTCATGGAGAACCGCTCGATATCGGCGGTCAGCCTGTCACCCTCGAGTGCGACGCGGAACGTGACGGTGCCGTTGAGGTAACGATCCGCTACTTCCGGCGTGAACGGTCCGATGCTGAATCCGGGTTCCAGCGGTATGCTGAGGTCGCTTCGCAACCTACCGTCTTCAATGCGCAGCGCCATCTCTCCAGGGAGGTCTTCATCCGCCCAAAGTTTTTGTAGCAGTGCGTTTAGGTCTTGTCCGGTGAGGATGAGCGGTTCAGGGTTCTGGCCGTCTTCAATTGCATCAGCGAATGATTCAACGCGGTCATCCAATGCGTCCTGTTCGATCTCGGGTAGGGGATTCTCCGCGATTGGCATGGGCACCGTGGACGTGTAGCGTTCAACCGTACTTTGAATAACGGGAGGCACGATGAGCGACACCGCGATGATGAGCGCCATCGCGATCGCGGCAACCGCGAATGCGCCAATAAGAATATAGTTTAGCCACGATGAGGATCCTTGACCGACGCTTTCGTTCGATCCTCCTGCGGGGAAATTATTCAATCGCTACTTCCTTTTTCAACTAGGTTGAGCAGTATACGCGACTGGCCGATGGTATACTTCGCGGAACTTTCGTAATAAATTCTCGTGCTGCATTCTTCGATCAATGAGGTGTTCCATGCGATTCGCAATCCCCACATTAGCCATGGTTTTTCTGATTGGGCCAGCCCTGGGGCAAGCTTCGTTCGAGTATTGGCCGGACACTGATTATGACTCGGAAATTCCCACGATCGAGGGCGTGCTCGGCTATGGCGCAGGCGAACGCATCTTTTCGCATGCCGAAATCATGCGGTATGTGAAACACCTCGCGAATGCCGTGCCGGACCGGATGCAGCTTTTCAACTATTCGACGACGTGGGAGGGACGCGAGGTCGTATATGCGGTGATCGGGTCGGCAGCGAATCTGGCGCGTTTGGAAAATATTCGAACGGATATCGAGACGGTTTCCGATCCGCGAAAAACGAAGGCTAAGGCGGCAAGAGAGCTGATGGCGTCGCTGCCCACCACCGTGTGGTTGGGCTATAGCATTCACGGCAACGAAATCAGCGGAGCGAACGCAGGATTATTGACTGCCTACCACTTGATCGCAGCGCAAGGCGATCCCTTGGTTGAACACGCAATGAAAGAGACGCTCATCTTTATCGATCCGTTGCAAAACCCGGATGGACGCGATCGGTTCGTTCGGCATTTTTATGAAAACCTTGGTCTTGTCGCGGACGAACATCCGTTGGCGGCAGAACACAATGAGTCGTGGCCAGCGGGCAGAACAAATCACTATTTGTTCGATCTTAATCGGGATTGGTTTGCACTGACCCAACCGGAATCGCAGGGGCGGATTCGTGCGATGCGTCAATGGTTGCCGTTGGTGGTCGCGGATCTCCATGAAATGGGTCACAATTCGACCTATTATTTTCCTCCACCAGCGTTGCCACACAATCCGCACTTGATTCAGGCGCAAAAGGACCATCTTGAAGGGGTTGGCCGGAACAACGCGAAATGGTTTGACCGGTTCGGCATTGATTACTTCACGCGTGAGGTCTATGACGCATTCTATCCCGGTTACGGGGATAGCCAGCCCGCGTATTACGGTGCGGTCGCGATGACGTATGAACAAGCCTCGGCGCGTGGACTCGTGATGCGACGTACGGCTGGCGATGATCTGGCGTTTCGCGACGGCGTACGCAACCATTTTGTCGCCTCGTTGGGAACGATTGAATACGCGGCTGACAACCGGGAAAAACTCTGGAAGGATTTCTACGAATACCGCCGCACGGCTGTAGACGAAGGACGGCGTGGTAAAGTGCAGACGTACATTTTGCCGAAGCGTGGCGATATCTCGACGGTGCGAAAACTCGTTGGCATTCTAACGGAGCAAGGCATCGAAGTTGAGGAGGCCGCGCGATCGTTTAAAGCGTGCGGTGAATCGATCCCTGCAGGATCGTACATCATTTCACTTGCGCAACCGGAGAAGCGATTAATACGCACATTGCTCGATCCTGTGGTGCCGTTGGACAAAGACTTCGTAGCTGAACAGGAACGGCGGCGTGCACGGAATCTGCCCGATGAAATTTATGACATTACGGCATGGTCGTTGCCCCTAGCGTTCAATGTCGAGCTAGTCACGTGTTCGTCCTCGATTCGCGTTGAACGAACTATCGTGTCGAGGGATGATCTGCAACGGAGTCAATTTGACGGTGCAAATGCCAAGGTCGCGTACCTTGTGCCCTGGGGGAGCGCGGGATCTGGGCGATTGCTTGCTGCTTCGCTGCGCGCTGGCCTTCATGTGCTGTCTGCGGACAAGGCCTTTTCTCAGGGTGGACGCGAATACGCGGCAGGGAGCCTAATCTTCAAGGTCGACCAGAACCCCGACGACCTTGAAGCGCGACTACGACTGCTCGCTGGTAAGACAGGTGCTGACGTTTTCGCGGCGGATACGAGTTGGGTCGACGACGGCCCGAATTTTGGCAGCGGAAACGTGGCGCATTTGCCGGCGCCGAAAATTGGCCTGGTTTGGGATACCCCGACTTCTTCGTACAACGCGGGGGCGACGCGATTCGTCCTTGAACGGCAATACGGATACCCGGTAACGCCGATACCGGCCCGCTTGATGCGCAACGCGGACCTCGCGAATTTCAACGTGATAATTCTCCCGCAATCGGGTGGCTCTTATGCGGCTGAATTTGGCGAGAGTGGTGCGACACGATTGAAAGATTGGATATCGGATGGCGGTGTGCTGATTCCGATTGGCAATGCGGTGAATTATTTGATCGGTTCGGACGTTGGTCTTCTGGACGTGTTGCAGGAAGAGCGTGTGTTGATCGACGATGAAGGCAAGGCCGTCGAGATGAAAGAACTGCCGGAACCGGAAGAGGGAGAAATTAATGCGGATGGCCGCTTGTTCGAATCGGCTGATCAATTCCGTGAGGCGATTCAGGCGAACGATGTACTCCCGGACAGTTTGCCCGGTGCGTTGCTGAGAGCGAATGTCGATCAAGAGCATTGGCTTGGCGCGGGTGCACCCGATACCGTTAATGTGATGGTGCAAGGGCGCAACATTTATGCGCCGATCACCATCGATAAGGGCATCAACGTCGCGTATTATCCCGGCCCTGACGATCTATTGGCATCGGGTTACTTGTGGGAAGAAAATCGGAAACAGTTGGCGTATAAACCGTTTATGGTCGTGCAGCCGCACGGTCGTGGGCTGGTCATTGCGTTTACATCAGATCCGAATTTCCGCGGGTATATGGACGGGTTGAACACGCTGTTTCTAAACGCGGTTTTCCGCGCGCCGGGCCATGCAAGACGTTTGGTGCCTGCGGGGGCCGAGTTGCACTAGCGAATGCTGTAAGGATTAGGTTTTTGTTTCGGTTTCTTAGATACGTTTCGGTTGTATCCATTGCGATAGTCGTCGCCGCATGCCCATTCGGCATCGCTGGGGACGGGGTACTTCATTGTTACCTCACTTGGCAGGGCGACACATCGACGACGATGACGGTGAATTATCACGCGGCTCCTGGGCATGGTCCGAGCGTTGTTTACTACGACACGGCCCCGCGCGGAGGCGATCTGAACGCCTACCAATTTGAAGTTACCGGATCGTCACATCGAATTCCGGTACTCGAATTATTAGCCGGCGCGCAACGTGATGTGCATGTAGTCGAACTCACGGGGCTTGAACCGGGCACGGCCTACTACTTCGTCGCGGGTAGCACCGAGACCGGATTCACCGATGAAAAGATGTTCCGCACCATTCCAGCGAACGGCGCAGTAAATTTCGTCACCGGTGGCGATATGGGTACCGGTGACGTTGTCCGGGATTTGTTGTCCCATGCCGCGATCCAATCGCCGTACTTCGGGTTGATTGGTGGGGATGTGGCGTACGCGGACGGCGAAGCGCGCCAATGGCGCGAATGGGAGCAGTGGCTGGACAACTGGGAATCGGAAATGGTGACGCCGGAAGGCTATTCCGTCCCTATGATATTGGCGATCGGCAATCATGAAACCCGTGGCGGGTTCGGCCAGTTCGTCGCACCCAAAGCTGCTGCTCCATTCTATTTCGGATATTTCGCTCAACACGGTTCCGGACTCGAGTTCGGAAGACGCGCCTATTTCGACCGATGGATTGGCAGCGCCGTTCGCTTGTTCGTCCTGGACACCGGCCACGTCACGCCGCTCAACGGCGCGCAAAAGACTTGGCTAGAGCGCGAACTCGCGGCAACTCCCGCGGACGTCCTTACGTTGGCCGTTTATCACGTCCCGATGTATCCAAGTCATCGAAACTTCGCGCCGCCATCTGTATCGGCACTCGTGCGCAACGCGTGGCGTCCCGCGTTCGATGCGTGCAGTCTGACCGCAGCGTTCGAGAATCACGATCATACGCAAAAACGCACGAAGCGGCTTAAAAACGACGTCCCAGATCCGAATGGCACGTTGTATATCGGCGATGGTTGTTTCGGCCGATCGCCGCGCGAGGGGAATCAGGCGATAGCTCTTGAGGACCCGACTGAGTTAGCGAATCTCGGACTTTCTGAAAGTTATCTCGCCGCGTGGGATAGCCGGAGGCACTTCTGGTCGGTTGATATTGCTGCGGATGCGACTTCCATAGATTTTCAGGCGATTGACGAGTCCGGCACGGTGTTCGATACCTACACGCTGGTCCCCTAGAGCCAAACGCTTTTTGCCGTTCGCACGACTAGCGTCGATACGTTTACGCACCGTTCTGTAGCATGCGATTGGAAACGGGTTAGCGGACTTGTCGGGACACGAAAAAATGGCCCGGAAACCGAAAGGTTTCCGGACCGGCCCACGTCTCCTTCCCCAGAGACTTACGAGTCTCTTTGCTCAGAGACTTACGATGAGAACGCTAGGTACGGCACAACCAACGTGCCGAAGATCGGAACGACTACGAGTGCGCCAACCCACGAGGGTTTTTCGCGACGCTCGGCAACACTCATCATGATTAAAATGGCCGCGACGAAGTTGACGACTGGAATGAAGAACAACGCGATCCACCACATCGGTTTCTTGGCTATGGTGAGCAGGAGCACGAGGTTCATCACGGGCACCCATGCCATCCAGTCGTTTTCTGTTTCCGTTTTCTTCGCGATCTTTTGCAAGCAAATCGCGAAGAACGAATACATCGCCACGAAAAACAGAAGTGAAAACATCACGCCAAACATTTCACCATTCATGATCAATCCTCCCAATTCAGGTTGTGCAGTGAACCGGCCCTGTCGCTATTGGCTGACTCAACTGCTTACGGGAGGGATAGTGCAAGGTAGGTGCCGAAATCAGGGGATTGGGCGGAAGTTGTTTATTTATGCGGTGTTGTGACGTGGGTCGAAATGATGAAGTATACGTTCGATTGTGTCGAGTCCAGAATATGGACAGCTAATCCTATTCCTGGATGGAATTCTGTGAGAAGACTACCGGAGGCATCGGCGTTCGGATCGATTCACAATCACTCACCGAAATCTTCTCAACTGCGGAGGGAATAGTGATGTTGTGAAGATCGAATCTGGTTCTTGTTGGAAACGCTAAATTCTACCGCGACGATTGCGGAGCGCGTTAATCTCTGCTCGTTGCCGTTTGAACAAGGTGTCCATGTCCAGTTCTTCGACTTGTGGGGAGCTTCTCGTCGTCCGAAAGTCCGGATAGTAATGAATCGCACCACCTTCAATGTCGACTCGTTTCCACAACGCTGGCGTCTCGTCGTACTGTGTAACCAACGAGACTTCGCCTGCTTGAACAGAAGCCGATTGTGCGTTCTTACCACGTCCGTTTCGGACCGCGAGACCCTGGATATTGAGGGCGGTAAAGCTATCGTTGCGCCGGGCATTCTTGATCGTAATTTGTCCATTTTCGATTACAATGTCTCGCCCAACCACAACTTTTGACGCTTCGATCACGTCCGATTGTGCCGCTACGGTAGAGTCCAAAAACAACCAGCCCATCGCGCCGCCGATGAATCCCGCAAACAAAGCCGTCGCATGATGCCGCACTGCCGATCCGAATCGCATGATAATGCTCCTGTCAGGGTTCAACGTGGTTACCGTACGCATTATACCCTGTTGACCGGTGAAATGTTGCGATGAGGCGCTAGAATCAGAACGTCTGGCGAAGTTGGAGGAGACGATCACGGTAGGATTGTGCGGTGGCTTTGTCCTCAAGGTAGTGATCATAAATTCGAGCGAGTTCGATGTACAACGCGGGTTGATTTGGTGCGATTTCTATTGCTTCTTCTAATTCGGTAATCGCTCGAGCAATTCGGCCGCGCGAGAGGTGGTACTGCGCTTTGCGCACAGCGATTCCCTTGAGGTAATACGCCGCCGTCAGATCGTCCGGGTCAATCTCAAGCGCCTCCCGAAACGAGGCCCCTGAATCGCCGATGCCCGCACCGGTCGAATAGAACGCGACTTTGCCGTGCAGTGAATGTCGATGCGCGCGAACCCGCCGGTCGATCCGTTCGGTGGCATCTTTCACCTCAGCGTCGCTCATGCCGGTGAACCGCAGAATGCTCACGGGACTCTCGTAGAACGGAATCATTTCGAGGAGCGATTTATCGACGGTGTAAGAGTACATTTCCTTCGGTGCTTCGAATTCTGCCCAGGGAAAGTCGTCCGTCATCAGCGGCGCGTCTTTGGAGTAGGCGTAGACGTTCTCTTTCGTCATGAAGAAGCTCGTGAGGAGTTCCTCGAAGTTGCCGAGGTCCGCAGTACGTAATGCGCCCTGCAGCTCGGGAATATCGAGCCGTTCTTTAAGTTTCAAGTAGTCGATCCAAATTGGTTCGTTCGAGCCGATCATGAAAATGTCTGAATTGACGAACCACATGCCGCATTCCGGAAATGCTTCATAGAACGTGCGCACGAGCGATCTCACAATCTCGGGATTCAAGCTATGCACCGGAATCCATTGGGATACCACGCCGCCGGGGTTGAGATGGAGTAGGCATTGTTCGTAGAACTCGGTGGTGTAGAACAACGAAACGCCGGTGAGCGCGAGCGGCATGGGGGAGAACGTAATGACGTCGTACTTGTTCTTTGTCGTCAAAAGGAAATTGCGACCGTCGTCAACGATAACGTTGAGCTTCGGGTTTTCGACGATGTCGAAGTTATCGCTCGCGAATAGGCTGGAGCTCTCGGTAACTTCCGCTGAAATATCGACGGCGTCAATACGGTTGATGTCGAATTGCGCCAAGGTTCCGGCCGTGACACCCGTCCCGTAGCACATCAGCAGCACGTCTTCGTATTCCTGATCGAATAGGACGGGCAAAATACCTTCCAAGCGGTACATTTTTACGCCTTGGTGGATGCTTGAGCTAGCGGGGCTCGCATTAATCCATAACGTGCGCGACGAACCGCGGCCCCCGAGCCTTGGTTCGGATACGACGACGGTACTCTCTACGCCTTCGCGGTAACGGATAATGCGCTCGGACCGGCTAACGAACGATTCGTTGATCGTGCGGCCCATGTCTCCGGGAATCGTGAGAATTCCGAACGCGACCAGCAACGTTACGCTGACGGTAATCGCGGCTTTACTTGCGATGCCGCGAGTCGGGCACGCAAGAACTGCAATGATTCCAATCACAAAACTGATGGCTGCGATAAGTTCGATCCCGTGATGCATGCCCAGGCGTGGTAATAGAATAAAGCCTGCGGTCAGCGAACCCACGACGCCGCCCAATGTATTCGCTGAATAGAGGCGGCCGACCTTTGCGCCTAATTGAGAGCGGCCTGCGGTGAATATCTTAATTGCGACTGGGAACGTCATTCCGAATAGAAATGTCGGCGAGATGATCGCGGCAAAAGCAAGAAGGAATTTGGCTGTGATGAGCGCCGACCAATCGTAATCGGATCGCACCTTGATGACATCGAGCACCGGCGGCAACCATGTGAAGAGCGTAAGTAGGTAAAGTCCACATACGCCAATAAGTGCTTCGATCGTTCCGAAGTATGAAACGAGATGCCGTTTCCTATCGACAATGCGTGCCGCATACATGCTGCCCAACGCGATGCCGCAAAGAAACGTCGTCAACATGGTCGTAAAGGCGTAAGTGGTGCCAAGAAATACGACGGTCAATGCGCGAAACCAGAGCACTTCGTAGGCCAACGCACAGAATCCGGATATGGCGAAACCGACGATTACGAGTCTGGTAATCCCGGTGGAGAATTGTGTTTCTGAAT
>JAJDAB010000533.1 GCA_029262095.1 Candidatus Hydrogenedentota bacterium | reverse complement strand
GGGTCCGGTTGCGCCTGAGCGAGGTAATACTGGATCGGATAATCAGACATCTCCAAAATCGTCTGTTTACCGAGGCGGTGTTTCGTATTGATCAGCACGGGTGCGCGTAGGTTAGTGCGCACCTTGCGTTGATCGTCCGGTACCACCACCAGTGTATACACATCCAGTTCTTCCGCAGACGTTACAGCCATTTCCGCCAATTCTTGTGTTCGCAGCTCCAACTTGTAATCGGGCATCAACTTCCTCGGGTCGACGAGTATGAACGCTAACTCTCCCGAATCGGTCGACTGCAGCCAGGTAAGCGATTCGCTGGGTCCGGGAAGCAGCACATAGCGACGGAATTCCTGGAAACCAAGGATAGGTTGTGTGAACGTAATGATAGACTCTGAGTCAACATCAATCGTTCCGAATCGAGTGGTTTCCAACTGCATATGAAAGCGGTTCCGGCGGATTCCCCCTGGCGGTAATCGCAGTATGCACGAACTGATCGAGATTGACAAGGGTCTTGGGGGATGGGGAAAGAGGTCCGTAAGTATACGCGGTCGTTGGACTTTGGTTGATTAACGTCAGGTGTGCTCTGTATCGTCCCCCGTGATGGATGGCACGTTAAAACGGATTTCCGGCCACCCGGCCACCCGGATAGCATTCCGCATCATTTGCATGATCGTTGTTGCCGTTACGTCGTATATGGCCCTTCGAGGTCGAATTGCTGAAATCCCCTATCACCACGACGAGGCAGGCTGGATTTCGTCCTCATTTTATTATTCCACGCTCTGGGGTAGCGGCGATCGTTCATTCGAGCGTTGGGCCTATATTGCGCCAGGGCTAACAGGCTACGCGTGGGGGTATCTCCAGACCCACTTGGGTCAGTTCATGCTGGGGGCACCGCTGACGTACCAAATGGTGCATGACGACGAGGTCGACCCGTTTTTCGGTTTCTACAGCTACATGCATACCTTGGAAGAGAATCGGTTGCATGGGGCATTTCCGAGTTCCGGGACGTTATTGGGCGCTCGGCATATCAACGTCCTGTACTGGACCCTGTGCATCGTACTGATGTTTCTGTTGGCAAGTGCCGTTGCAAATGAATTCGCGGGTGTTGTCGCTGTTGCGATATTGCTGCTGTCGGATTCGTTCATGGACGGTGCGACGCGCGCAATGATCGACGCTCCGAATGGCATCTTCTATCTCGGGATCGGGTTTAGCGCGGTTGCAGTTGCACGCGCGAACTCGATGCGAACTTTTCTGGGCGCGTCGACGTTGTTTGGTCTCTTTTGTGGACTCGCGTGTTCCGTCAAGGTTACTGGACTCGTCTTTGGCATGGGTTTCTTACTCGTACTTTATTTGGTTGGAATCGCGCTTGCCAAGTTCCCTGCGCGGCGTTGCATCGCGGGAGTCATGCTCGCCGGAATCTCGGCTTTGTTTGTTGTGTACGCGTTAAACCCCCTGTTCTGTCCATCCGTCGAGGCGTTTTCGGCCAGTGCGTTGAAGCAAGAGGTCGTAGAGATATCGGGCAGACCGCCTATTTGGAAGGACGACCCGCATTATCCGGCGATGAAATATGAACAGCTCGCAAACCTTTCGCGGGTGCTCGAGTTCCCCTTGTTGTATCCACGCTGGCACCATTTCCTGGAACTCTCGAAAGCGGGTAGGGCGTGGGGAGAGAGCCGCTTGGAGACCTTTCATAGCCATTTGTTTATCGAATTCGCAGCGTTTCCGTTCCAATGGGTATTGGTCGTGTTGGGCGTTGTTTTCGGTGTTGGTCGATTGATCCAAAGTGCCCGCGAACGAACGTTGCATGTGCGAGCGGTTCCGTTCCTCTACTTCGCCGCGAACTATGGTTTCATCTTGTTGCTTATGAAGCACAACTGGGATCGATACTATTACACGACGGTCGTTGCGGCTTGCTTGTTGGCGGGAATTTGTGCGAGCGAGATCGTTGCATCCGTCATCTGGTTGTGGAGACGTGCGCGATCGACGGGCGATGGGGATCTCGTTGAGATCAAGATGTCGTGAGCGTTGGTTTTGTTCCGAATGTTAGATTGCACTGTCGGCTAGCGCGGCTTTCGGCACACGTAGAGCACGTGTGGAAAAGGTAAGTAATCGTCGAGGCAGTGAACGCTAACTTGTGCGCCCAGCGCGTCAAAGTGTTCTAAGAACTGATTCACACTCAGGTAGTTTGGAATCTCGCCTTTCGTCATCAGGACATCGAGAATCCACGTGAACGCACACTTGTGCCAGGGGCGGTCCGCGACGTCTTTCACAATTAGTTTTCCGCCTGGCTCCACATGGTCCCAGCACGTCCGAATAAACTCCGTCACGGAATCAGGGGGCAGGTGGTGAATGAGATCGAGCATGTAGATGCATTGCTGCTGGGGTTGCGAAGTGATGAGTTCGGTCGCGTTGCCAGCATGAAAGGTAACGTTTTTAATGCCCAGCTTTTCCGCAGCTTGCTGCGCGTGGCCGATACGCCGCTCGTTCAAATCGACACAGGTGAATGTGGCTTCGGGGCGGGTCAGCGCGAATGCGTTTCCGAACAATCCGAATCCACATCCCATCTCGAGCACGCCACCCTCTGACGGCATATATTGGCCGACTTCAGCAAGAATTCGATTGCGCAGGATGTGCGCTCGGATATGACAATACAGCCGAATGATGCCGGAAGGATAGGCGGCCACGATTTTGCCGAGTGGGTAATCGATGAGAAACGGATGAGTTCCGGTAGGGCTTGAGGGATCATCCTGGGTCTCGGGTGTGGCGTGCGATGTCATGGAGCAATCGTACTGGAGCGGGTTTTAGGCCGTCAACACCGTTTAGCGATTAGGCTGGATGCCGGGGGAGTCCGTTGCCGCCGGAATACCAGATCGTATCTTCCCCTAGCAGCGTTTCGACGTTTGTACGCAACCGAGGTGATGGCTTGACGAGGCAGGCGTCCGTTGCGTGAACGGTAATTTCTTTTTGAGAGGGTAGGATGCAGTGCAAATAGACATCGCAATTGCCGGGTTCTGCGCCGAGGATTGATGCAAGTTGATTGAGTTCTGGTTCCTCCAACCCGATCGTGTGAAAGCGCACGTGGATTGCGTTCGTCAATTCGCCTTCCGCTTCTTCAATGGGCATGATGCGTAGCGCGATGAGACCCTTGCGCCCATTGCGTGAACTCACGCGCGCTTCAATCACGAGCACCATTTCCGGCATCAACAGTCCCGCGTGCGCTTCGTATAGATCATTGAAGACGGTAATTTCCGCTGCGCCATTAATCGTTTCCATCGTTACAAATGCCATCTTTTTGTGGCTGGCGGTGATGTGTTGTTTGGCCACCGAGACCAACCCGCCAACAATGACGACTGAATTTTCCTCGGCTTCGTCAAACGAGGCGATGCTATAGTCGGTGAACCGGTCTAAAATGTCCGAATGACTGGCCAGGGGATGGCTGCTCACGTAGAGGCCCATCATCTCTTTTTCCATGGCGAGCACTTCGTGCTCGGGCCACTCTGGGAGATTTGGCTTTTCATTCATGGTGACTTGGTCCGCATCGTCTCCGAACATATCCATCAGCGAGGTCTGCCCGGCCGCCCGCTCGCGCTGACTGAGCTGGCCTTGGCCCATCGCGTTGTCCAATTCGGATTCAATCTGGCGGCGATTCCATCCCGTGCTTGCAAAGGCACCTGCGCGCACTAGACTTTCTACGAGACGACGATTGATGGATTTAGAATCGAGTCGGGCACAAAACTCGAAGACATC
>JAJDAB010000532.1 GCA_029262095.1 Candidatus Hydrogenedentota bacterium | reverse complement strand
CGCGCCGTACTTTCACAACGCTTCTGTTCCGACGATTACGGCAGTCTTGAATTCAGAGGAGCGCCCCGAAATTTGGTCTCGCGAGCAGAGTCCGCAGGTCTACGATCTGAATCGCGTTGGGATGAAGTTCACTGCTATGTCCAGGGATGAATACGACGCGTTCTTCGCCGAAGCCGCCCAGGCCCCGTATAAAAGCAAGGCATCCCTTGACCAAATGTTCGTGTACGACACAACAGGATACGGTCGCGGGAACATGGGACATACGTTTGGCGATTCGCTGACAACCGAAGAACGCTCGGCGATAATCGAATTCTTGAAAAGTCTCTCTGGCCCCGACATGCCTGCGGTTTCATCAGCGACAAGGCAAGCGAAGTTGTAGCAAAACGCAATTTGGACGTCGAGCTCAGCTCGAACGTTGAGTCATGGAGATCACAATTGCCATCCAGTAGGATGGCAATTGTTGTTTGGGCGAACATGGTAATTCAGCGCAATTAACAATGAGTCGGGCAGTGCAACTTTCTACGCTCTCGGCCCGGTCCACGGGAGGTGAACTCAGGTGATACGAATCTCAATGTTGTTGCTGGCACTCGTCGCGTCAGCAGTCCTCCTGCTCTCCCAACCGGCGCTGGCACAAGATATCGAACCCGTGTCCAAAGCGCAGTTCGACGAATGGATGCATGATCTCTCGAATTGGGGACGGTGGGGTGACGACGACCAACTCGGGACGTTAAATCTAATCACGCCGGACGTACGCAAGCGCGCCGCGGGACTTGTCGAGGATGGCGTGCCGGTATCGCTTGCCCACAACCTGATCAAGACGCGCCAGCCCGACGTGTCGTCGCCGTTATCGCACACGATGCGACCGAGCGGCGTGAACAACCCGGGCGTGTTCGCCGGTGACCAATTGCAGATTTATTTCCACGGCTACGCGCACACGCACATGGACGCGGTCTGCCATATGTTTGTGGATGGCAAGTTGTATAACGGCTATGAGCAGTCATCGGTGGCGGAAGATGGTGCGGAACACTTGTCGATTATCGAGGCGAAGAAAGGCATTTTTACGCGCGGCGTCTTGTTCGACATCCCGAGTCTAAAAGGCGTGCCGTATCTGGAGCCAGGCGCCGCAATATATCCCGCGGATCTAGATGCATGGGAAAAGAAAATCGGGATCAAAGTCGAGCCCGGCGACGTCGTACTCATTCGAACGGGGAGATGGGCGAGGCGTGCGGACAAGCGTCCCTGGAATGTCGCGATGGGATCTGCGGGCTTGCACTCAAGTTGCGCGAAATGGTTGAAAGATCGCGGGGCGGCGGTGTTGGGGAGCGATGTGGCGAGCGACATCTTGCCTTCGCCGGTGGAGGGCATATCGCATCCCATTCACGCACTTGTACTCGTCGCGATGGGTATGCCTATCTTCGATAATTGTGACCTCTTGGAACTAAGCAAGGAAGCTAAAAAACGCGGCCGGTGGCATTTCTTGCTGACGGTCGCACCCTTGGCCGTCGAAGGCGGTACAGGATCTCCGACAAACCCGATCGCAATTTTCTAGCATTCACGGCAACTTGGAACTATTACTCAGTTCGCGGGGTTGAATCCCCAGGGGCATCTGACATGTCAAAACAAATCTATCGCGCGTGTATTACTACGACTTGCGCCTTGGCAATATGCGTGACATCAAACGCGCAAGATTATCTCTCTGCCGAATTGCGATCAGAAGTAGACCAACTGGTTCGCGACGCGGCCAAGAACCCGTCAACGCGCGACACCATCGAGGCCCGTACGCGGACGCTTTGGCGGTGGTTAAACGCGTTCTCACTCACAGGCGAATTCGTCCCCGTGAACGCCACACAGATGGTCGCAAACACAATGGCCGGAGTAGCGAACGGAAAAGTCGCGCTGGGATTGATGACTGCGATCGACGATCTCATCCGTGAGTTTGGTATGCGGGATGACATGCCCGGCGCGATTGGACGCGTGTCGGTTTCACCCGAAGGACCGTTTGAATCGAAGAGTTGGCAGACCATTGAAGTCACGTACACGGTCGGCGAACTGCCCATGCAAGAAGGGGCGGTCGTCGTGTTGGGCCGCCACTTCATGAGCGATACCGGCCGTTGGCAACGGGACAACGCGGATGAAGACAATTTCATTTCGGTGCGCGCGTCAAAGCCGGGGATGACGTTCTCGGCACAACGGGTACCGGTGCGCGGCATGCACGGCGGCTTTCGCGGGCCGCAACCGCAACTCGCCTTCAAGGTAGAAGGGGGCGGCCTGGAAACAGGCGATTCATACACCGTGGTTTTCGGTGACACTTCCGGCGGTAGCCGTGGATTCCAGATGCAATCCTTCAGCAATGACGCGTCGCCATTGCCGATCTATGTTGATTTCGATCGGAGCGGTACGCTGTTCTCCATTCCAATAGCGACGTATGAGACGACCGGTGGTCCGTTCAATGCTGTGCACGGGTTCGTGCCGTCGATTGTGGGCGTGGGGGAAGCGTTCGACGTTTCGGTGCGTGCCGAGGACATCTACTTCAACCGTGCGACGGGGTCGATACCCGCGATGCGCGTGATCGTAAACGGCGATCCATTTAGCGAATTGGGGCAATCAGACGAAGCGATCCAAATTCTTAGTGACGTTTCCTTCGATCAGCCCGGCGTCTATCGATTCACGTTCGTAAATGCGGACGGCGATCTCGTGGGCACAAGCGACCCGGTCTGGGTGCGCGAGGATGCGAGCGTACGCGTGTATTGGGGTGAGACGCATGGCCATTGCGGGTTCGCTGAAGGACAAGGAAGCGCCGACAGCTATTTCGAGTTTGGCCGCGATGACGCACGCCTCGATTTTCTGACATTGTCCGAACATGACCTGTGGATGGACGACTTTGAATGGAAGGTACTGAACGACGCGGTAGCCGAGTATTCGAAGGAAGGCGAGTTCATTCTCTATCCCGGCTATGAATGGACTTCGCGGCGAAACCGCGGCGGACATCACAATGTATTTTTTCGCCACGCTGGATTCGACCGCGTACCGGTGCAAGAAGCGCCGCATTTGAATATGCTCTATCACGAATTGAATGCGAAATATGAGGCAAAGGATGTGCTGGTCATTCCACACGCCCATCAAGCCGGGGACTGGCGGCTCACCGACGTGCGCACGGAACGATTGGTCGAGATCATGTCGGCGCACGGCTCGTTCGAGTGGTTCGGCAATCGATATCTGGAACACGGCCGCGAAGTCGGATTCATCAGCGCATCGGACGATCACCTCAGTCATCCCGGCTATACATCCGGCAGTGGTTTCAAGATTAAGCAACGCGGTGGTCTGGCCGCGGTCTTCGCGAACGCCCTGACAACAGACACCGTGTTTGATGCGCTTCGTGAACGCCAGACATACGCCACATCCGGGGCGCGCATAATCCTTGAAGCAACGTTAAATGGTGAACGGATGGGCTTGCGCCAAGACTATACGGAAGAGCGCGAATTCGAAGGCCGGGTCATGGGTACGAGCGCCATCGACTCCATCGAACTCGTGAAAAACGGCGATACTATAGATCATTTGGATTTTCTCGCCGCGGAAAAAAATGACCGCACGCACGTCCAAATCAATTTCTCGTCGGACTCATTCGTGCCTGACCGGGACAATCCGCGCGGTTACCGTCCATGGAGTGGCACGCTGGAAGTCAACGGTGCGACGATCGAAGAAGTGACGACGCCCGGCTTTCAAGATCCCCGGTCCGAATGGGCCAGGCGCGATGAGGACGATGAAAATCAGCTTGAATTCAGGACGGCGACCCGCGGCCGTACGAACAACATGCTGCTCCGCCTAAGCGATGTTACCGATGACACCACGATTCGCGTTACGCTCAGACAATCCCAAGAAGTCGGCACGGCACCGGTGCAAATCCGTAAGCCCGCGCCCATTCCATCCGCGGACGTCACGTTCAGATTGGGCGATGCGGTCGATGGCCGCCTATCCAACACGTTTCAGGTCGGGCGCTACCAGGATGACCTAACGTTGCGCTTCGTCAATCCCGACACGCCGCTCGACCAAGCATTCAGTTTCAATGACGACCACGATCCAAAGCCCGGTGACTACTACTACATCCGCGTACGGCAGCTCGACGGCGCTCAAGCGTGGTCAAGTCCATTCTGGGTGGGCGGGGAGTCACCGCGATAGCGTCGATGCCTATGCGCCTTTGATCGTGTACGGCAAACCGTCAATCGTGAGCGTGTCCGCTGCGGAACCGTTTCCAATGGTCGCCTCCACCGGAAACACATCCGACTTCACCGTATTGATCGGAAGCCATCCACGTCCCTTGCGTACGACGAGCAACAAGCCTCGCGTATCTCCCATGGCCGTAAACCCACTCGACGAGAGCCCGCGGAAATTCTCAAGTCCAAACTGCTCGTTGAGCTTGGCTACGCTTGTCGGGACGTCCGGGACAACCAGTCCGATTTCGCTCGCGTAGAGCACTTGCTTCGGGTTAAACGGATCGGACGTCCTGTATGCCATATCGTGGTGCCCTATGAACTCAAGGATATTGCCCACCGGATCCAAATAGAAGATGGAATGGGCGTTCCAATGTGCAAAATCCATTATTTTGCCGCCTTCTTTCGTCATATCGAGCACGTCCCAACGCGGTGTCATCCATTCCAGCGATTGTTCCACTCGATTCTCTGGAATGGTGAACGCTACGTGATAAAACGGATTTACGACTGTCTTGTCGAGAACAAATTCAATTGTCGACTGACCTGCGGTAACGATGAGCGTCTCCGCGTTTGGCCTCTCCGTTGGAAACTCCAAGACATCGCGATAAAAGGGTTCCTGAAGATTAAGATCGTTCGAACTCAACCGGAGACGTTGGATAAGCGCGAGAGGTTCCGTTTCCGGGTCTGATTCTTGGGCAAGAGCAATTGCCGGCGCGTGCATAGCCGCAATTAACGAGGCGACCGAGGTGTTCATGAAACTGCGTCGTGTTAAACTTGAATCGATCATGACGTAGATCTCCGGGGTGGCTGGCCTGCTGGTTATCAGTGTACGCCCTGCCTTCGACTAGATGTCATATAGGTTTCGCGCATCAATATCTGTTGTTAGATACTGCATGAACTCGAATTCATTGCCATCCGCGTCGAGGTAATAGACGCTCGTGCGTGTCGGAGCTTCGATAAGCTCGCCATCGTTGTAGCCGCCTTGGAAACCGGCCTTTCGCAATCGACTTCGTGTCGTAGCGGCGTCCGGCACCACAAACCCAACGTGATTGAACCCCAGCCGATCCATGTTAGCCCGTCGTTCACCCGTGGGCTTCTCCGTTGGGGCTTCTTCAACCACGGCGATATAGCTTTCGGACGTACCCACATGCGCCCATTCACGACCATCGAGGTGAAAACGTTTGCGAATGGCGAATTCAGGGATCGCGGTCGTCAGGAACTCGATGGCTTTATCCAAATTGCTGACGGTTACGTTTGCATGTTCGACGTAGCTAGTCATGGCAAATCTCCTCTTCGGTTCGGTTGGAATTGTTTATAAAGCAAATACTTTATAAATGGAATGTATCCCATTCGGTTGCTTTTGTCAAGCAATTGCTTTATAAATAAAATATGGTTCATAAAGCCCGAAAAGGCGAAGTGCAGACTCGAAACGTCATTCTCCGCCGATTGAAGGAGGATGGCCCCACAGACGCTGCGATTCTTGCAGAAGGGCTAGGCATCACAGCGATGGCCGTCCGGCAACACCTCTATGCCCTTGCAGATGAAGGGCTTGTGGCCTATGAAGAGGAACCTAGGCCTAAAGGACGCCCGGCCAAAATGTGGGCGGTCACCCAGGACGCCGATCACCACTTCCCGGATTCCCACGCGGATTTAACGCTCGGCCTTATCCGAGCGATGAAGAAAGCGTTCGGCGCGAAAGGCCTCGAAAAACTGATCACTGAACGTGCCCGCGAACAGACCCAAGACTATCAATCGCGAATGAGGTCGTCGGATTCGTTACGAAAACGCGTCAACGCACTAGCCCGGATTCGTACCGACGAAGGCTATATGGCCCGCGTCGAGCGAGACGAGGATGGCGCGCTACTCCTCGTGGAAAATCATTGCCCAATCTGCGAAGCGGCCACCGAATGCCAGGGGCTATGCGCCAAGGAACTCGAAGTATTCCAAGGAGCACTGGTGGAAGATGTGACTGTGCAACGCACCGATCATATCCAAGCCGGTGCCCGTCGATGTGCGTATCGAATCGTGCCGAAATGATATTCGGCGGATATCAACAGTTCTCACTGTGTCACGAACACAAGAAACGAGCATTGCCTAGGGACTAACATCCCCCTTATTCCCCCTTCGAAGGGGGATCAAGGGGGATGTTACCTCTGCAACCCGCGTGTACGAACAACACGAACTCAGCGGTCGTTTTCCGCTGCGTACTACTCGTTGGCGTAATACCGCGTGATGCCCTTGATGAGTTTCTCGAATTCGCGGTCGAACGACTCGCGGATCTCCCAATCGGAGAAATCGAGAATGTTGTACCTGGTCAAGACATCCCAATTGGGGTCGGCATCCGCTGCGTCTTTCCAAGAATCATCGAGCGCGATGGGGCACAAGATATCGCGTCCTTGTTCTGTCTTGAGCTTGTGCGCGCGTTTAAGTTCCCAATGCACCCAGCCGGATTGCACGGATTCTTTACTGAGTATGATCAGTACGACGTCGTTGATGCGGATGGCTGAATCGATCTGCTTCGCGAGTGGTCCGGAAATCAAGTCGTGTTTGTCCAGCCATACGTTAACTTTACGATCTTTTAGGCGTTCATACACTTGATTGGCGAATGCTGAATTCTTGTGTGAATAGGATATAAATGCGCCGCACAAAAAGAATCCTTTCGCACGTTCGTCGAAAATTTGTTGTTGAATCTCCGCGATCTGAGAAGTGGACAGGCGTGGGTCATGGAGTTTCGCGGAGAGAATTTCCCATTCGGATAGGCCGCATTCGCGTAAGAATTCTTCCGGCAAGCGGCCTTGGGAATCTGCAAGGGTCGATGTGGGGAGGAAGCTTGAACCGTGGTGTCGGATTTCGCGTAGGTTTTTTGCGTCGGCCAAACCGTTGCATCCGAGGTTTGTTGAGCCGAATATAGCCGCGCTCAATTGGGTGCCGCTGAAGTTCGCGTTGCTGAAGTTCGCGAATCCGAGGTACGCGAATCCGAGGTACGCGAATCCGAGGTACGCGTCGCCGAGGTCCGCCTCGCGGAGATCCGCGTCGCGGAGGTCCGCGTGGCCGAGGTCCGCGTTGCTGAGGTTCGCGCGGCTGAGGTCCGCACGGCTGAGGTCCGCACGGCTGAGATCCGCACGGCTGAGGACCGCGCCGCTGAGGACCGCGCCGCTGAGGTCCGCGCCGTTGAGGTCCGCGCGGCTGAGGTCCGCACGGCTGAGATCCGTGTTGTTGAGACTAGGCGTTGTTCTGGGATTCTCTTCCCGCCACTTGTTCCAAACCTCAACCCCTTCCTTAAGTTTGGCGACGTGTTCTTCGTTTGCCATGGGCGAGTTTGTTCCTATCGATTGTGGCGCGGTCGGGAGACCGGTCACAGCGCCAATCTGGTAATCGGGAGGGACACGCTCCCGCGTGTCCTATATCAATTTTGGACGCGCAGGAACGCGACCCTCCCGATTCAACTGAATTCGCAACCTTCGTAATGCAATATGTATCACAACGATTTGTGACATATCGACGATTCGCTGTGCAGCGCGGTCCTCAGTCATCACCCTTAATTTCGCGCATTCGCTGATCGGCGATTTCCTGCATGCGATCGCGCAGTAGCGCTTGTTTGTCGGTGTCCAGTAGTTGTGCACATACTGTAACGAAATCATGCCAGTCGAAGTGCAAGACGAGTGAACGCTCTGCTACGGTAACCGTCGCCGTGCGTTTCGCATCGGCATCCAATTGCATGAGTTCCCCGAGCAGGTCGGGCGCGGAGACATCGATCGGCGATTGGTCGTCCCTGCTCACGGCGACCGCTCCATCGAGAATGGCGCATCCGGTGTTCGCGCCGGAGTCGCCTTGCTGAAACAACACGTCACCCGTATTCAACTCACGGACTTCGCCCAACCACCATAACGTCATGCACAGCGAAAGGCGTACATCCTCCGGCAATGTTTGGAGAACAGGCACTTCGAGAAGGCGATGTTGAGGCCCCCGGTGAGTCGCATGCATTGGACATTTCCTCCGAGCTGATTAAGCTGAATGCGCAACCCTGACTCTGCGAAATGTATCATATAGGGGTGGGGCCTACAGAAGGGATGATGTTTTGCCAGGCAAACACCTAGACGATACTCAGGACAGCACGTTTCGCAGGGCTATTGAATCGACTCCCGGGCGCGCGAGCGTATCGGTAGTTTTGATCGCGTGCGGCGTACTCTGCTTCTTGTTCACGGACGAGGTGGCACGGTATTCCGGCCAAGGGGCGCTGTCCGCTGAGGCGGAATCGTTGGTCGACGATTCTTTGGCCAAAAACCAGCAAGCGTTCTTAGTGCTGTCGGGGATCAAGGCGGCGTTGGCGTTGGTGGAAGGCAGTTCGGTGGGCGTTGGCTTTTCATTGGAAGTCGGCGACGTTGTGCAGCCCGCGTATGACTACGTGCACTTTTTCTGGCAGGTGTTTCTCGTTGGCTTCGTCATCATGGGTACGTACAAGATTCTACTCGAGACGGGGATGCTCGAACTCGGGTTGATGTTGGCGGGCGCGGGGTTAATCGTCGCAGGCGTAGGCGCATTTCGAAGTTCGTGGCGCAAGTCGTTGCGGCGGACGGCGCGGTGGTGCATTTTGTTCGGCGTGTTGGTGGCGTTCATCGTGCCCGCGGCGCTCGTGACGACGCATTACTTGAGCGATCACTACACGTCGTCCTTGCGCGAGAAGTACGGATTACGGCTCGCGGCGTTTCAGGTCGAACTGGAACGTACGAAGACCGAATTGTTGGCGATGAAGGAAGAGGTGTCGGTGTTGTCACCGGTAGATTCGCTCGCGACGATCAAAGCGCACGCCTCACAAACGGCAGCGGCGGTAATGGACGCATTCAACGCGAGCTTCTACGCGTTCATCTATTACATCATTCTGCTGTTGTTCGACATGTTGTTCTTTCCGCTGGCGACGGCGTTGGTGCTGTTCAAATTCCTGCAATTCGGTCTGAACCGCGTGCTGGTGGAGGCCGGATCGAGCGTGACTCCAGCGTCAATTCCCGCGACTTCATAGAAGGCGCGGGGCCCCGTGGATACGGAGCCCCGCTTCGAGAGGAGTGGTGCGTTGGTTGCCTAGAGTTCTTTCGCCGGAGTGTCGACGATCTTCGGCCAGTTCTTTTCGGCCTTGGCGATGTAGCCGGGCTTGTCTTTTTTCCACTTCTTGTACACGGACAAGTCTTTGTTCACGTACAGCTTGTCATCGACAACTTCAAACGCTTCGCCATTAACCGCGAACTTCTTGCCGAGCGCGGTGCCGTAGGCGCAATACCCGCCATACATTGGCGCGTACATTTCCGGATTCGCGACAAACATGTCGCGATGTTTGGCCGACGAAAACTGGTACGTCGCGTCGCCGTGATCCGCGGTGTACTTGCTGCTGCCCTTCACCGCCTTGTCCATAGTGAAGTACGCGACCGCGTCATATCCATTCAGAATGACGTCGTTTTTATTCACGCTTACGTGGTGATGATCATCCACAACGGCAAACGCGGCCAACGCCATACTCAGCGCCATGACAGATGCTGCGGCAAACTTTTTCATTTCGATTTCTCCTTGCCGGGGCTTCCGGCTCTTTATTCTGTTTTCTGGGTATTAGACGCGCGCCGCCCGTCTGTTCTTACGTGGCACCGGTGAATCGCGGATGTGCTAGTATCCGCGGATGCCTGAGCGCCCTCTAGAACGTACGAACGACGAGTGGTTGGCCGCGCTCCGCGATTCTCCCGACGAACGGGCCGTGTCCGATTTGAACACGTACATTCGCAAGAGTTTGGCGAGCGCGCTGGCCAAAAAGGGTCCGGTCGACGATTCCGAGCTTGACGACTACACGCAAGAAGCCGTGCTGCGCGTGTTGAACAAACTGGAGACGTTTCGCGGCAAAAGCCGGTTTACAACTTGGGCCGTGACGGTCGCTGTCCGTGTCGCCTTCACGGCACTGCGGCGGCGCCGTTGGAATGCGGTGTCGCTAGAAGACCTTGAACTGAGCGCCCGCACACAACGGCCGATCGGCGGCGCTGCACCGCCAATAAATCCATATCGAGCTTCGGAGCGAAACGATTTGCTGGAGGCGCTCAACCACGCTATCGACCATGACCTGTCGGATCGGCAGCGGACGGTTGTTCTGGCCGAATTGGCGGGCATGCCCACCAGCGAGATGGTGGTTCAATTGGGTAGCAAGCCCAATGCCCTGTACAAAGTTCATCACGATGCCCGCAAGAAGCTGCGGTGGGCGTTGGAGGAATCGGGTTTTTCGGCGGAGGACGTAAGATTACAGCTTGCGGAGGCGTCTAACGAGATATGAAACCGAAACGTGAACAACTGCGAGAGCTATTGGCGCTTGTGGATCGCACCGCCGCAAACGAAATCGACTGCGAAGAGTTTCTTGCGCAAGCTGCGGCCTACCTAGAGGTGATCTGCCTGGGCGGCGCCATTCCAGAAGAATTGCGGTCCGCCGCCCAACATTTGACCGTGTGCCGCGATTGCGGGGAGGAGTTTGACGCATTGCTGGAGATGTATGAAACCAATAAGTCTGAAGGAGAAGACTCATGATGCGGTCAACAATAGTTTTCGTGGCTGCGTTGTTTGTTTTCGCTGTCGTGCCTGCGCTAGCGGAAGGCGAATCATGGGTCAAAGACCGCGACATTATCATCTACGAAGACCCAGCGTATTACAGTGCGTTCCCGTCAGTCATCACGCGGCAAAACGGCGAGTTGGTCCTGGCATTTCGCCGCGCGCCGGACCGGACCGTGTTCGGCGAAGCGGGATCGAGCCACACCGATCCGAACAGCTATCTTGTGCAGGTGAGGTCGGCTGATAATGGGCGAACCTGGTCGGGGCCGAAGCTGATTCTTGCGCATCCATACGGCGGATCGCAGGATCCTTGCCTCATCCAACTGCGCGACGGATCGATTGTATGCAGTAGTTACGGTTGGGCGCGGGTGAATGAAGAGGCGCGCAATAGGGTCGATCACAACGCGACGGCGGGCGAGTTCGTCTTCATGGGCGGCTACCTCGTGCGATCGGAGGACGGCGGGCATACCTGGTCAGATTTGATTCTGCCGCTGACTGTTCCGGGCGATCCAACGCGTACGGTGTTCGACACGCCGTGTCCGGCGTATAACCGCGGTTCCATGTACGAGGCCAAAGATGGACGGTTGCTATGGGCTGTTGCGGCGCGTAGCGAGACAAGCGGAAAACGAACGGAAAACCACCTGATGACGTCGCGCGATGGCGGGCGGACGTGGGACTATGAATCGGTCCTCGCGCGCGATGACAAAGTGGTGTTCAACGAAGCGTCAATCTACGAAACCCCCAAGGGCGACATCGTAACGTTTATCCGCACGGCAGCGTTTGACGACCACACGGTCATCGCCCGATCCAAAGACGGGGGCAAGACGTTCGAACCCTGGGAGGACGCCGGCTTTCAAGGGCATCCGCACTTTGCGCAACGGCTGCCGGATGACCGCGTCTTGCTCGTGTACGGGTATCGGCATGAACCGTTTGGTATTCGCGCGCGGATTCTTAATCCGGAATGCACCGACTTTGAGTCCGCGGAAGAAATTGTCCTTCGCGAAGATGGCAGCGGTACGGACTTAGGCTATCCGTGGGCGACCATGATGGCGGACGGGCGCGTGTTGGTCTGTTACTACTTCAACAAGGAAAATGGTACACGCCACATCGCGGGGACGATACTCAAGCCGCAATAGTGGAACCCAGTAAATTTGCGCTACGCCTCTGGTTCCCCGCCTGAGGAGAACTCTGGATGGGAGGTTCTTCAGTGCGACTACTTGCTCTAATATTGATCGGGCCAGTTTGTTGTTGTCAGTCTAATCGCGATGTAGATGTTTCAAATCTTCAGGCGGGGATTGAGCGCAAGAAATTCCAAACGGAGATGTCTGGGGCGGAGCATCACCAATTCAGTGCACTCATCAATGGAGATGAGTATAGGTGCTATAGCGTCAGTTTTGGTTATTTCCCTGGCACAGAATACTACTTCGTTTTCGAAAATGAGATTCTAATCTCTATGATGCAATCCGCTCAGTTTTTCGAGTGGGAAGAGACCGAGCATAGATCAGCTCAGGCGTCATGGATCGCGGAAGAGCGCATGCAGAATATTCTGGACGCGAATAGTTTCACGGTGGGAGAATTCAAAGATGACTTAAACAAGGAACTGACAAGGCACGCTGATCGAAAGCGCAACAGGAAAATTTCAAACGTCTGGCCGCTGATACCATTGCTAGCGATTGATAGCCTGAGGGCGCAAAGCCGACGAAAAAATTGGAGCAAGAAATATGACCCGGAGTTGGTGGAACTCTCGGCGTCAGGTTCGATAGCCGACAGCATTTACGGCGATCCGGTGTTTGTGATTCCAGCCGCAGAATTCGAGACTCGCGTATACGGTCCTGCACAAACATTGGAGACATTCCGTGGCCGATTGCGTTTGAGTCCAACTATGAAAAGGTTTTTCTGGGTCGCTGTTCGGATCGAGGACGGGCGAATCGTAAGAGTATTCTCGAATAACCTATTTAATCAGCGAGTTCTCGCTCAAGACGAATTCTTTATTCAGCAGTGAGGGGACTCGCGTCTCGGGCGATAATCAATTTGCCTATGCCCGCTACTATCAGGGCAATTGGACGACATCACGGATTACTTGGAAAACGTAATCGATCCGTCGCATGATGGCTGAAAGACGCGTGCTGGTCTGTTACTACTTCAACCAGGAAAACGGCACGCGGCATATCGCGGGGACGATGCTTAAGAAGCAGTAGCGTGGTGCTACCCCTATTGCGCCGATGCCGGTATTTTTCGGATCCTCTTAGTGCCAATCTCAGGTCGTCATTCCCGCGAAGGCGGGAACCCAGTGTTGCCGCTTAACGCCTCTGGTTCCCCGCATGCGCGGGGATGACGGTAAAGAGGATAAGCCGAGACTCACGAAAGAACACTGGCCTCGGCTCTGTCGCATCACTCGGCCCCTTTTTTCAACAGCGCGATCTGTCCCGCATGATATACGTTGTGGTGAGCAACCCCATGCAACAGCACTTTGAATGGGAAATCAACACCGGGCACTGGTTCACGAAGCTTCGCATCGTCCCAAGAATTGAGACAATCGTTTAACTGTTGCGTATGCGTCGCGAATGCATCCTTCGCAGCGGTCCAGTTGGCCTCGCTTATATCGTCGATGGGTGGCCAATCCGCATCGCCTTTCAACATCTCGACTGGGCTACCGTCGCACATGTGGAGCGCGAAGATTTGCCACGCGTCCATGTGTAAGAGCAACTCCCAAATTGAATGCGCGCCCTTTATGGGATGAGAGGCGGCGTGTTCGGCAGAAATACCTTCAATAACTTGCGCGACTGAAGGGCCGTGCCATGCCGGGCCGTTCGCCGTAGATCTCAAGATGCCTTGGAGTGTTGTGATTTCGCTCATACTCAATCCCCCGATTCGTAGTATTGGGGGATTTTAGCACGAGAATGTAGCTCGAAACGCGCGCAAAAGTATTCGAGTCTTACGCCATGATTTGTTGCAGAAGTTCTTGGAGTTGTCCTGCGCGGTGGAAGGTTGTCTGGCTGGCGCGTTCGCTAAAGAATTCGAGTTTGGTGGCGTCCGCGCATTTGGGGCAATAGCCGTGGCTGATGGATTCGTGGATGTGGTGTTTCGCGAAGACCCAGCGTCCGTTGAGCTTCATCCGTTTGCATTTGCAACATTGCACCTTCATCCTGACACCTCATCGTTGCGGCGGCCACTCGACCCGTTTTCGCTGTTCCGGCCGCTGCTAAGTTATCGGCGTTGTCAAGCGTTGACTTTAATACCTGATCGGAGAATCGTTACAAATGTTGCCTCATTTACGCGTTGATCCAAAGTCGGAACTGCAATGGTTCGAAGCGCTTATGTCGTTAGCTCGATATCTTAGGACACCTGATGGGTGCCCATGGGACCGTGAACAGTCGGCTGCGGATTTTGCGAAATATGCGGTCGAGGAGTCCAGCGAATTTTCCGAGGCTTGCGGCAGCGGACATGCCGCGAACATACGCGAAGAATTTGGTGATGCGTTCTTTGTCTTATTGGCGTCGGCAGCGGCGGCTGAGGAGGAAGGGCTATTTACCCTCGAAGAAGCGTTGGCCTGTGCGCATGAAAAAATGGTGCGGCGGCACGATCATGTGTTCGGCGAGGTGAAAGCAAAAACGGCCGAGGAAGCGACGGCAGCCTGGAATGCGGCTAAGGCGTTGGAGAAGGAACGGAGCGGACAAGAGTAACGCAGTATTGGGAAACCGGGCTCCCCGAGGGTGCGCCCGCCAATTTCTTTCCCCCTTTGAAGGGGGTAGGGGGATGTTCAACCCCGACGGTCAAGCTCGAATTTGAACTAAATCAGCCCCGCCTTTTTCATGCCCTTCTTCAATTCTTGTTTCTCGGACTTCGTGAGTTCGCGCTGGGGGCTACGGACGAATCCAGGGTCGAAGCCGCGTAGTCGCATTGCTTCTTTGAAGACGCTAACCATCGCACCATACCGGAACAATGTGCATACGTGCCCTAGCTTTTGTTGCGCCAACCACGCTTTATCCGTTTGGCCTGCGTCGACGTGCTTAAAGATCGCTTGAAAAAGTTCAGGCACGACGTTTGCCGTGCTGGCGACCGATCCCTTTGCCCCGGCGATGCGCGCTTGAAACGTATATTCGTCGACGCCGTTAATAACAATGAAACTCTTGGACGATCCTGCGAGCACTTCGTTCAGTTTTTGCATGCGCCCACCGCTATCTTTAACGCCCACGATATTCTTAACATCCTTCGCCAGCCTTAGGATTAGCGCGGGGCCGATGAGGTTCTTTGCCGTTCCTGGGATGTCATAGAGCATGATGGGAAAACCGGCGGCGGTGCCTGCGACTTTGTTGAAATGGGCGTAGAGCGAGGCCTCGTCATAGCCGTAGAAACCCGGGGTGACAACGCCAGCGGCGACTGCCCCCGCTTCGGCGGCGTGCCGTGTAAGTTCAATGGTCCCAGGCGTATCCAGGCAGCCGGTTTGCGCGACAACATCGAGCTTGTCGCCAACGGCGTCGACAACGACTTCGAGCAGCTTTTTACGTTCGTCGAGACGCATTAACATGCCCTCGCCTGTAGTTCCCGCGACGAAGAGTCCGTCGACGCCTTTTTGGGCGAGGTACAGCGCCAGTTCACCAGCGCGATCGTAGTCGACAGCGTTGCCGCCACGTTTGAAAGGGGTGAGCATCGCGGGGATCACGCCGCCGAGTTTGAATGCCATTGATACGCTCCAGGAGTTATTTCGACATAAAGGAGCGCGAGTATACGACGGGTTCAGATGAGGCGCAAACGCCCTACCGCGAGAAACGCGCGAGCAGCGGTCGGAGTTTTGCGAGGAGCGTATCTAGGAACGAACGTGTTTTTGGCTTGGCGGCTGGCACCGCTGGTACAGGCGATTCGCCCTGCGTTTTGTACACCTCGAAACAGTACATAAGCGCCTTGCGCAATTCGAGTGCGTTCGGGAATCGGTCGTCTGCGTCTTCGGCCATACAGCGTAGAACGATGGTGTCGCATTCGGAGGGGAGATCGGGCCTAATCTCCACGAGATGTTTGTCTCCTTCGGGACGTTCGCCAGCAAGCATCTCGAAAAAGATGACACCGAGCGAATAAATATCCGCGCGCAGATCGACATCGCG
>JAJDAB010000531.1 GCA_029262095.1 Candidatus Hydrogenedentota bacterium | reverse complement strand
GAGTTGGGTGTGCCCCAGGGTGAGACTGCCGCCGTTTCTGACAATCCGTGAGCGAAGCATGCCGGCTCGTTCGCCGTCTACGCGTACCGGTGCGGACCCGGTCCGGCGTATTCGATACCCTTGCGACACGACGGTGATGAGAGCGTGACTGCGTGCGACCGACTTGTCGAGCCGGAGTAATACGTTACAGGATTCGTCGGACCCGGCGTGGAAGGGTGCGCGGACAATGGTGTGTTCTGAGCCGTCCTCGGGCCCGTTGATAACAACGAACGCATCGGGTTGTCCGGCGGCCCTCACGCGCTCACCGCCCGCTTGGGTTCGGTATTGGCATCTTTTCTAAAGATCAGCTCGCCGTCTTCTTCGAGCACTTCGATTCGGTCTCCGCGCCCGAATTGTCCGGCCATCATTTTTTCACTAATGGGGTTTACCACGAGTCGTTCAAACACGCGCCGCAGTTCCCGGGCACCAAAATCGTGGCTGTAGCCGCGGTTAGCGATGTGCTCGTAAGCACCCTGATAGAGGTGAATACGAATGTCTTTTTCCCGGAGCCTGCGCTTGAGCCCCTTGACGGAAATCGCGAGTATCGAACGCACGTCTTCAAAGAGAAGGTGGTGGAAGGGAATGATTTCGTCGATACGGTTGATGAATTCGGGCCGGAAGTGACGTTGCAGTTCGTCCAGGATGATTCCGTCGCTATCTTGATTCTCTTCTCGCGATATATTCTTTGCTGCGATATTGGACGTAAAGATAACGATGCAGTTCTTAAAGCTTACTTCGCGACCATGAGAGTCTTTGAGCCGACCTTCGTCCAGGATTGGCAAGAAGATATCGAAGATGCGTGGGTGCGCTTTTTCGACTTCGTCGAAGAGAAGAATGCTGAACGGAGAATCCCGCACGGCGGAGACCAACCGTCCTTCTTCTTCGCTGCCCACGTAACCGGGTGGCGCGCCAAGCAGTTTCGCGACGGAGTGCTCTTCAATGTATTCGCTCATGTCGAACGGGATGAGATGGTCTTCTGAACCGAATACATGGCGTGCGAGCGACTTTGCGAGTTGTGTCTTTCCAACGCCAGTGGGCCCAAGGAACATGAGTACCGCGTCAGGTCGATTGGGCTCGGCGAGGCCGGCACGGGCCTTTTTCATGGCGGATGCGGACTTCGCGATAGCCTCGTCTTGTCCAATAATTTCCCGGCTGAGCGTTAATTCGAGGTCGCCAAGGCGGCGGCGTTCTTCGGCGGTGATTTCTTCGATCGGAACGGACGTCATTTGGCTGAGTACCTTGCGCACATCGTGCGGTACGACTTTGGCTTCTTGAGGCCTTCCATCATCGCTGTCGAATAGGCCCGGTTTTGTTTTCGCCGCGATTGCACGCAAGCGGTGCCGAGCACAAGCCTGATCGAGGATATCGATCGCTTTGTCCGGCAGATGCCGGTTCGGCAGGTAGCGTTGCGTAAGCGTGATGGCGTCGCGCATGGCACGGCGGCTAATCCGCACGCCGTGATGTTCTTCAAACGACGGCCGCAGCTTACGTAACACCTCCCACGTCGCGGATTCGGAGAGCGGTTCAACACGTACAATTTGGAATCGTCGTTCGACCGCCGGGTCGCGTTCGATGAATTTTCGATATTCCTTGAGTGTTGTTGCACCGATGCAACGGATTTCGCCACGGGCGAGTACGGGCTTGAGCAGGTTAGCGATATCGGGGGATCCGCCATCGGTCGAACCGGCCCCCATGATCAAGTGAACCTCGTCAATGAACAAGATGAGATTGGGATCTTTCTTGAAATGATCAAGTAGCGCCAATACTTTTTCTTCGAACGATCCGCGGTATTGAGTGCCTGACATGAGCGAGGCGATATTGAGTTCAAGGATGCGGGAGTCGCATAAGATGGGACCGGCATCACAATCAGCGGCGGTAAGCGCGAGGCCCTCGACGATTTGGGTTTTTCCGACGCCCGCTTCACCGACGAGAATGACATTGTTTTTGTTTTTGCGTGCCATGACCTCAAGCACACTATACATTTCGTGGTCGCGGCCAATGGCCGCTTGGAGCTTACCTTCCCGGGCCAACGCGGTTAGATCGCGGGTCATCGACTCGAGCGACGCCGATTCTTTCTTGGATTCACTCTTACCGGATTCGGCGGCCTTCTGTGCCGACTTCTCACCTGCCACATTGGCCGCAACATCCTGTTTCTTGGATCGTCGTGACGCTTGTTTGGGCAACGCGTCTCGAAGGGCATTGATGTATTCGCCTCGGGATAGCTGGAGTTGGTCCATGGCGCGGGCCGGCGCGCTGTGGGCATCGGCAAGAATGGCGAGCAACAGGTGACCCGCACGCGGCCTCCCGTCGCCGTATCTTCGCGACAGTTTTGCGGCGGTCGTCGTCGCCGATGCGCAACGGGGCGTATAAAATACTTCAGGGCGAAATTCGGGCATGACCCCACGCCATGCATTGAGCGCGACTTGCCGGGCGACGGCGCTAAGATTGCCCACATATTTTTGGGAAAACGCAGCAGGCAGCTTATCCGGCGCCGCGATGATCACTTCGAACAAGTGTTCGACACCAACGTAGTATTGGCTACGTTTGACGCTGATTTCGGCGGCAGCGTCGAGCACTTCGTTTATCTCCGAGGACACAGGGACGCGCACAAGCGTCTATCCTTTCGACCGCCTCAATAAGACGTCGTAAATACGGTGGGACGCCGATCCGTGTGGAGTTTCGGCGGGGACGTTAGTCGCACTCTTCGAGAGGGCCGTCGTAGTTGTTTTCGAACCACTCGCGCCACTCGGCAGCATACCGTCGTACCCAATCGACGTGAGCCGCTTTGCCGAGATCGCGTTGGTGTTTTTCAGATTCAATCCATCGGTATTTGCGGATTTCTTCCGCTTGCAATTGAGCAGCCGTTTGTTGGCGCCGACGGTGCCAATGCGCGGAGTGCTCGTGCAACCAGATATTGAGGACGGACCGTGATTCAGGAACCTCACCGGCAGACACGGCCATTTCTGAACGGAATTGCTCGAAGGCGCGCCGTTCAGCAGGTGAAGTGAGTAAATTCATGACATCTTGACTTTCAATCGTGGGCGGCTCCTTGCCCGGTATCCGGTCGTCCATGTCCGATAACTCCAGCGATCAGCCCGGCCAACCGCACCCTATCTATACTACAAATGCGAGCCGAATGTAAAACAGAAGTCCTTATTTGGAATCGAGTTAACGAGGATTGGCGAACAAGAAATTGAACGGCGGGCCAGATGGCCCGCCGTTCAATTCGAGTAAATATGTGCTGTGGAGCGTGAGTCTAGTTAAGCGGCGTGGAAGCAACGGTCGGCGCTGCGCCGTCTGCCGTGAAGCGAATCACGCCGGAATCATCGACGAAGTACTGACGGTAACCGGTGCGGCCAAGATTGGTCGGGATACCGGTGGTCGTGAAAGAAGGTGCTACGGCCGCCGCGCCAAACGTAACAGCAACGACGAAGTTGTAGCCCTGCTTTGAGCCTGCAGCCAATACTGCATCAATATACGGAGGTGTGGCGCCACCGCCATCAGGGTCGCCAAGTTGAGCAAGCGTGCCGTAGTCGCCTACGCCGTCGCCATCATTGTCGACGAATCCAGCCGTCTGAAATGATACTTCGGACGTCGACAAGGTGCGCATCGCACCGGCCGCACTGGCTTCATTGGCACTCATGCGCGAACGAAGCAAGTTCGGAATAGCGATAGCGGCGATGATCGCAATAATCGCGACGACGATCATCAGCTCAATCAGGGTGAATCCAGAGTTCCGTTTCGTAGCTTTCATATGTAACCCTCCTTAACGTTCCGTTCTTGGCTTCGAAGTTTGTAGGTCTCCCACCGAGACCTTTCACTCAATGTTGTTGGCGGACTTAGATACAACCTTCGTGCCAGAGGAGGCGATCAACCATAACCGTCAACAATTAAACGACTTGTGCCGACTCCGGTCTAGAAGAGATCGGGATCGAAAACGGTGGAAAGCGGGCGTTGCCTGTCATCCTGTGACAATTTTTGTCACTAGAGACCGGTACCGCCGCGATTGACTATCATCGAGTCAATCAGTAATGTTATGCGCCCGCCTGTACGGTATACATTCCTTTAGTGCGGCCTATTCATGAGCAGTTCCGAATCCACGACCAACA
>JAJDAB010000530.1 GCA_029262095.1 Candidatus Hydrogenedentota bacterium | reverse complement strand
ACTTCGACATCAAAGACCACGGCGGTAAAGTGTATAGCACGATCAAGGACAAGGTACCGTCGGAGTATCATGTATTCAAAGATACCGAACACTACGACGTGTATCGGGGCGAGAAGTTGAAGGAAACGATGGACCTTGAGGTGCCTTGGTTTCAGAAGCATCTTAACTAGACGATTAGTAGCTTGTTCACCGAGCCGCTTACCATCATGGTGAGCGGCTTTTTCTTTATGCGGTTGTCGCTGAATCCGATGCCGATAGTTTCGGCGAAAGGATCACCGATGCCAATTCGCGCAACCGCACAAACCCGCTTAGTTCCAACAGCGCAACAGCGCCGCACCATAAGATCGCCCCGGCAATCGGCGCGACCAAGTACGGATGCTCACTAAAAAATGGCCAAGTGCGAATCCATAGCACGGCGAACACAACCCCTAGCGATACCAATGTCGAGGCCATCGCGCCGTGAATCCGAAACGGCTGCTGAAACGCGCGGACAATGACCATTCCGGTCAAGGACGACCCAATGGCGAAGCTGCACACCGTGGCAAATGCCGCGCCACGTATACCCAGCGTCGGAATGAGAATCGCGTTCAATATGAGATTTGCTGCCAACGCCACGGCAATGGCAGCGCCGGCCCTTCGCACAAAGCCCAGTCCCGCCAACACTTGCAAGTTTAGGTAACAGATGAAATAGAAGATGCACCCAGTCGACAGTATCGCGAATGCTGCGGAGGCATCATACGTGTCGCGGCGAAAGAGCATCGCCATCAACACATCACCGAAGCCCGCCGCGGCCACTGACGCCGGCAAGAATACCGCGAATGCCGCGCTATACATCCGGTCGAGTCCACCCGCGAGTAGATGTCGTTCACCGCGCACATCGAGCGTGGTCACCATCGGTAAGAAACTCACGGCGACGGCGGCGAGCAGACTGTAGGCGATCATGATTGTCGGTACTGCGACTTGATACGTCCCAACGGCGACAGCGAAATTGGGTTCCAACACGGTCAGCATGAGCGTATCCGTCTGCGAAAAAAGCAACAACCCGACGAACGCTATCGATAGGTATTTCCCCGATTGAAACGCGTTTCGAGCGAGGTCCAAGCGCCATGCAAAGGGTGCGCGTACAACCGCGATCCCTTGAACACCGAATGTGATTGCTTGCCCAGCAATCGCAGCCGCCGCGGACGCTGCATAAGCCCACGGCGCGGCGCGGACACCCCAACCCGCATGAAGCAACCAAACTGCCGCTCCGAACGCCACAGATACGCGCACAATGTCGATGACGTTTCTCGCTTGAACGGCATGTAACCCGAGTAACACCGTGTGTGCGGTCCGGAACACGACCATCAACACCATGTACAACAGAATGGGGACAAACAGTTCTGCGGCGGATTCGTCATCAAAGAACATAGTGGCCAATGGTCGCGCAAACCCCGCCACTACCAAGGTGGCCGCTAGTGCGAAACTCAGTTGCCGGACCAGTGCGGCGATGGCAAGCTGCTTGACCCCCGAGACGTCGCCACCTTCATTCATCCGCGTCACAAGGGGCGCGAGGCCTGGGTCGAACCCGAACGTCGATGCCGCCTGAATCGCGATGCCGAACGAGAACACGGCGTAGAACAATCCGTAAGATTCCAGGGATAGCGATTGATACAGCACGATACGCAGACCGTAGAAAAGCGCACCCATAATGATTGCAGCGGCCAACGTCGTGGCCGTGTGCGCTGCATATTGTCTGCCGTAACCCACCGCTGCAAAATCCCCCTGACCAAACATCGTACGGGATTTGCGTCGGGAATCCACATGTGCGCCTTGCGCCTCGGCGTGCGGCCCGCTAAAATCGGCTCCTTCCCCGAAGAACCCAACGGGTTATACCCGTTGATTCGTTTATCACTGACAGGAGTTCAAACCCCATCATGGTCGAAGTACGCGGATTTCGCGGCGTTCGCTACAACCCGGACGTCATTGCCAACTTCGATGACGTAATCACTCCTCCGTTCGACGTGATCTCGGCATCGGACCGTGCGACATTGGCCGCCAAGAGTGCGCACAACTACGTCCATTTTATTCTGCCCGAGGCGAAAGGAGCTTCAACGAAATACGAAGTCGGTGCACAAACGTTGAAGACCTGGCTAGAAGGGAACATTGTTGTCCGCGATGATGAACCTTCGTTCTATTTGCTGGAACAGCGTTTTTCAGGTTTGGATGGCACCGCGCGCGTGCGGCACGGTTTCTTCGGCGTCATTCGGCTTCCCGAGGAGGGTGACGAATCAGTACTCGGCCATGAACGTACGTTTGAAGCAAAATTCCAAGATCGACTTCAGCTCACGTCCGCAGCGCAAGCGAACCCTGGCGCGGTGTTCTTACTCTACGATGATCCCGCAAACGCGCTCGGCGAGTTCCTCGGCCAAATGAATAATCGCGAAGCGGACGTAGAGGCCCACACCATCGACGGCGTTGACGTGCGGTTATGGCGCGTCCCTGATGACCCGGCGGTGCACGCCTTCTTCGCCGACCGAACGTTGTACATCGCGGACGGACATCACCGGTTTCGCACGGCTTGCGCGTATCGCGATCAAATGCGCGCGCAAGGTGCGCCGGA
>JAJDAB010000529.1 GCA_029262095.1 Candidatus Hydrogenedentota bacterium | reverse complement strand
GCCTTCGCGGGAATGACGAATTGCCCGAGTTCGGATTGATGAAACCTCGATCGTGCCGCCTGCCGTCAGAATAGTTCGAGCGTATACGCGAGCGTAAACCAGATTCCCACGACGAGAAAAATGCCGCCGGTAGCGTGACGTGCCCAACGTTCGGCGCGGCCGATTTTGGCGTAGATTATCGCAACGCGATTGGCGGCGAGTGCGATGACCAGACTGAAAATCAGCACCGGTAGTGCTACGCCTATCGAGTACATCAGGGGCAGGAAAAAACTGGATTCGTGGGTGATAGCGAGCGGCAACAAGCTGCCGAAGAAGAGCGCGGCCGTTGTGGGGCAAAACGACATCGCGAAGACAATCCCCAATAGTGCCGCAGCCCAGTAGCCGCCGTTACCGGTTTTGCCCTGAACCCATTCTTTGATGCGTCCGCTACCCAATTGCGGGGTGAGGAGCTGGAGCAATAGCATCGCGCAAATTATGAGGATAGGGCCCAGGAGGCGGAACATGTATTTCTGGAGCCAGTGAGACACGACAGGCACGGTGAGCAGGCTGCTGACGAGGATCATAGCGAGCAGGACAAACGCTAACGACTGCCCCACGATGTAGAAGCCGCCGGAAATAAGGACATACCTCGGCTTGTCCACACATCGTGCAATGAACGAGATCGCGGTGACGTTTGTCGCCATGAGGCATGGACTAATAGACGTAAGCACACCAAACCAGAACGCGGCCAGCGTAGCGGGCGCGGATTCCATCACCTGGCGGGTTCCATGAACGCTTTCAGGCTATCGCTGACGTAGGCCGTGAATGCGTCCTTGTCATAGACGTGGTCCCAGACTTTTTCTAAGTTCTGCCAGCGCCCGTTTTCGCCGTTTTCGACGGCGACGAGAACAATCGATTTAGTATAGAGATTGTAGTCCGTGGCGAAGTGTTCATGTTCCGGTTTATCCATGTCCGCCGTGCGCCATTGGATCTTCCCCGACGCCAGGTCTTCGGCGAAGTGGTTCTTCAGCGCTTCCTGTGTATAGGATTCGATTTGTTCACAGGTCGTACATTCTTTTCCGACGGACAAGTAGTAGACGATGAACTCGGGTGTGACCCCGTCGACTGCGGCAATCGAATCGTCCGGCGATGACGAACGTTGGGAGGTCATCTCTTGGACGCCCATGTACGCGAGGCTTCCGACGACGAAGATGATCAGAAGCGTACGGATAATTGACTTGGGATTCATAGGGCGAATCGTATCACGGGTATCCACTCACCCCAATCCGCTCCCGAAAGTGATTGCGCAGTATTGATGCGGGTGCCTATTCAAGCGATCATGCTCTTTAGTTCGCTCATTTCTGGAACACGGCCGCAAATCTTAACTTCGCCATCGACGACCAATGCTGGTGTCGTGGGCACGCCAAAGGCGAGGATATCGTTCATATCCGAGACCTTTTCGAACTCGAACTCAAGGGCCATTTCGGTGGCCGCTTGCCGGGCCAAGTCCGCCAGCTTATCGCATGAGGGGCAACCGGGGCCGAGCACTTGGATCTTCTTCATAATTCCTCGATTCTTGGGCCGAAAAATACTTGGTCGGTGTAACCGTATGTGTAGTAATAGCAACAATTTGTATTGTATGGACTATTCCGCACACGGAACAATTCGCGCCGCGAATTATGTTAAGGTAGTTATCGGGTTCGAGACAAGGGATCGTACTCATGGATAATGACATTTTGACCGTGGAAGAAGCGGCATCGGTGCTGCAGGTGGACGTGCAGGTCGTGACCGATTTGCTGGTCGCCAGCGAGTTGCCGGGTCGCCATATCGGCGGTGCTTGGCGCACCACGCGGCGGGCACTGGTTACCTATGTGGATGGTGTCTCTTCCCAGATGGTTTGTTGCCCTCCGGGCGAGTGTTGTCCGCCAGGCGACTGCTGCACCACCGACCAGGATTCTGGTTCCTGTTGCTAGAAGCCGCCACTCGCGAAACATTCGTCTTAACGAAATCAATTTGAAACGACTACCGCACAACCGTCTACGGTGTGCCCGCTCGGGATTAAGTATGACACAACGTTATTGCTTTCGACTTATTTTATTGACCTTCGTAATTTCGATTTTATCGGTCACTCCTAGCTACGCTGCGGACTGGCCACAATTTCAAGGGCCTGACCGCAACGGTACTTCCCCTGAAGACAATCTCGCACGAATCTGGCCCGAGGCCGGTCCGGATATTGTGTGGCAGTTGCCGCTGGGTGTGGGGTTTGGCGGGCCGGCGGTTCGCGACGGAGAAGTGTTTGTACTTGATCGCGAGTTGGACTTGCGGGACGTCCTGCGTTGTTTGGATCTTGAGACGGGTGAGCAGAAATGGGAGTCCAAACAGGACGCTGCGGGAAGCGCCAGCTATGCGGGCTCACGAACAACGCCAACGGTCACCGATACGCATGTGTATACAGTCGGGATGACCGGCAAGTTCTACTGCATTGACCGAACGACTCATCAAGCGACATGGACGATTGACTTACAATCGGCGTATCCGCCGTTCGGCCAAACTCGATGGGGGTATGCACAATCGCCCACGGTGGTGGGTGATCTAGTCATCGTGGCACCACAATCGAGGGATGCGTTTGTGGCGGCGTTCGATAAGGACACGGGCAAGCCTGTCTGGATAAACAAGGACGGCAATGGTTTCGGCTATTCGACACCAAGGGTCACCAATTTGGCGGGCGTGGACCAAGTCGTCATGATCGCCGGGGCGAAGCCGACGGTCTTGGGGATTTCGCTAGCGGATGGAAAGAAGTTGTGGCAATACGCGGACTGGCACTGCAGAATCCCAATCCCCTTCCCCACTCCATTGCCCGGTGACCGGTTGTTCATCACGGGGGAATACGGTGCGGGATCCGCGATGCTTCGTATCGTGAAAAACGGCAACACGTTCGATGTGGAAGAGCTTTTTGCGACCGAGGTCTGCGGTAGCCAAATCCACCAACCACTATTTATTGACAATCACCTGTACATGAACAGCAACGGCAACAATCGAGGCGACGGAATGTTGTGCTTAACGCTCGATGGTGAAATGAAATGGCGGACGCGAGACACAAAAGGGCTGCCGCGATTCGAGCGGGGCGGGTTGTTGTCTGTGGATGGGCTTATTATCAATTTTGATGGCCGGCGCGGCACGCTACATTTGATTGAGCCGACGCCGGAAGCCTATCGGGAAATCGCACAGGCCAAGATTTTTAACGGCGCGCAAATGTGGTCGCCTTTGGCGTATTCACAGGGGAAGTTGCTGGTTCGCAATCAGGAGCGGATGAAGTGTTTTCAGTTGGGGCGGCGGTAACGCCTGGAAGACGATAGCATTATGCGAATTACTTACTTGGCGCCTGGCACGGGCGGAACATTCTATTGTCAGAATTGTATGCGCGACGCCGCGTTGGCGCGGGCGCTCCGAAAGCACGGTCACGAACTGACGTTGATACCGGTGTATCTGCCAATTCTAATCGACGCAGAACAAATTAACGAAGATGTCCCCGTATTCTTTGGTGGCATCAATGTCTACTTACAACAGTTGACCGGTTTCTTTCGCAAAACACCACGTTGGATTGACAAGTGGTTCGACGTGGATTGGATGTTGCGCATGGCGGCGAAGCGAGAGGGGTCGACGGAGGCGTCTGGTCTCGGCCCGCTGTCGTTATCCATGCTTGAAGGCGTGCACGGCAAACAAAAGAAGGACCTGGACCGGCTACTGGACTGGTTGGAAGAACACGAAAAGCCGGAGATGGTGCATCTTTCGAATTCGCTGTTGACGGGTATGGCGGCCGAAATAAAAAGGCGCCTCAACGTGCCCGTCGTATGTACGCTGCAAGACGAAGAGAATTGGCTGGACGGTATCAACCCGCCCTACGACCAGCAATGTTGGGACGCGATGTCGCGGTGCGCATCTGACATTGATGCATTCATTTCAGTAAGCGAGTGGTACGGCGATGAAATGTGCAGCCGAATGGAGTTGGACGATTCCAAAATGAATGTAGTTCATCTTGGGATCGAACTGGACGACCGAGAACCGGCACCCGTTGCCGATAACCCGCCTGTTCTTGGTTACCTGTCCAAGATGTGCCGGTCGTTGGGTCTGGGCGTTCTCGTTGACGCATTTCTCGAATTGAAAAAGCACCCGGAACTCAAAGATCTCAAACTGCGAGCGACGGGTGGACAACACGGCCCGGACTTCAATTTTATCGAAGAGCTTCGCACAAAACTGAAAGAACATGGGGTCGACCAGGATGTCGAATTTATCGCAGAGTTCGACCTCGCCCATCGAAGGGATTTCCTGCGTTCGCTCACCGTATTGTCCGTACCCGCAGACGAGGGCGAAGCGTTTGGCCTGTATATCATCGAAGCATTGAGCGAAGGTGTGCCGGTTGTGCAACCCCGCGCGGGCGGATATCCGGAAGTCCTGGGTCGAACCGGCGGCGGCGTGCTGTACGACATCGGCGATAAGGCCGCGCTTGTAAAATCGTTGGAAACCCTATTGCTCGATCGAGCGGCGGCGCAAAAACTAGGCCGGGAAGGCCGCGAAAACGTTTACCGCGACTTCGGCGTGGATACGATGGCGAAGGGTGTTGCGAAGATCTATGAGTCGTTGGCATGAGTGAGAAACGTCGAATAAACATTCCCTTACCGATCGTGGCAGTTGTTGTCCTAGTACTTGGCTTTTTCGCTGCCGAGCGTTTCTTGGTCAACGGCCCGGAACCGCAGGTGAAAACAGAAACAGTGGTCGAGCAACCTGTAACCGTGGCCAAAGCCCCCGAACCCGAACCCATTCCAGAACCCGAGCCCCTTCCAGAACCGAAGCCGCCTGTCGGCCCGATTGTCACGCCGGTAGCGAAGACCTGGTCGACGTATCATGGTGGGCCGGGACTTGTCGGCTATTCCGATTCGAAGATTCCAGAATCGCTTGAAGTCATGTGGCGCTTCCAGGCAGATGGCTCGATTTATCACACGCCGGTCGCCGACGACTCGGGAATATATACCGGCACGCTAAAGGGTGAAATCTATGGACTCGACTTTAATGGTAACGAGCGTTGGCACACGCGACTAATCCGAGAAGTGCGCGATGACGGTTCCGAGCGGATGGAACGGACAGACGCGCCCATATCTTGTTTCATGTCGACCGTATTTGTTCCAACGTTGAATGGAAAGGTGTATGCGCTCGATTCGAAGACCGGTGACATAAAGTGGACCTATGAAATGGAAGGGCCAATTCTCGGCACCGTGAATCTACTCGATAGTGAGGACGGCGCTCCCCCACGCTTGTTTGTTATCGGCCAGGACGACGGCGCGCTGCACTCGTTCGATCCCGTAACCGGCGAAGCCATTTGGAAAGCGGAAGCAATCGATCGTTGCGATGGCTCCGCCTCGGTGGGGAATGGCGCGATCGTCTATGGCAGTTGCGCGGCCGCGTTTCACGTTTTCTCGGCTGAAGACGGAAGCATTGCAAAGAACATCGAACTGGACCCGGATTCACAGGTCGCGAGCGGCGCGGCAATCGCTGGGGATTCGGTGTTTGGCGGAAGTCATAGCGGTCGGCTGTTCCATGTGAGCATGAGCAAGGGTGAGGTTCTCTGGATTAATGAGGACAGCGAAGACGAGATATTCACGACTCCGGCAGTCAATGATGAATTGGTGATATTCGGTTCGTACGATGGCAATATTTATGCGCTCGATCGCTTAACCGGAATACTGAAATGGAAACTTGTGACGGATGGATATCCAACCTCTGCGGTTATCGCGGGTGAGCGGGCCTATCTAGGCATCGATGGTGTGCTGCACGTGCTGAGCCTTGAGGACGGCGAGTCACTATGGTCGTATGAAGTCAGCGATGAAATCGCGTCGCCGGCCATTATCAACAACTCAATTGTCGTGGGTAGCGAAGACGGTACCGTGACCGCATTCGGCGCGAAGCCGGAAGCAGAATAGGCTTATTAGATGGCATTGCTGGAATTGCAGGGCGTCACGCGAACTTTTGAAAACGCACCCGGATCACCAACGGTATTGCAAGGCGTCGAGTTTTCGATTGATTCCGGACAATCGGCGGCAATAGTCGGTCCGTCCGGCTGTGGCAAAAGCACGTTACTGAATCTCATCGGAACGTTGGATAAGCCGACCTCGGGTAAGATCACGTTCGATGGTCGAGACATTCAATCCATGAACGATACTGAGGTCGCGGCGTTCCGTAACCGATCGATTGGGTTTGTGTTTCAGTTGCATCACTTATTGCCGCAGTGTACGGCGCTGGAAAATGTATTGGTACCGACGTTGGTCAATGCAGAATCAAAGGACGCGCCGTCACGAGCGGAACAATTGCTCGATCGTGTGGGATTGAAAGATCGGATGCATTACCGGCCCGGTTTACTTTCCGGGGGCGAGCGTCAGCGAGTCGCGGTGGTACGCGCGCTGATCAATCAACCGCGTTTGCTCCTGGCGGATGAGCCGACGGGCTCGTTGAGTCCTGACGGAGCCATGGAGCTGGCGCAGCTAATGCTCGATCTGAATCGAGAAGAGAATCTTGCTCTGATTGTGGTCACGCACTCCTCGGCAATCGCCGAGACCATGGACCAAGTTTATTCGTTCGATGAAAAAACGTTGAAACTCCAATCCGGGACGCCATCGTGATCGGGCTGGTCCTACGTAGTCTGCGATTCTATTGGCGCGCCAATGCGGGAGTGCTCGCGGGGACGGTGCTCGCGTCGGCTGTATTGACAGGGGCGCTGCTAGTCGGGGATTCGGTGGACCATTCGTTGCGCACGTTCGCCATGTTGCGATTGGGCGGCGTCGAGCATGCGCTTGATACGCGGAGTCAATATATCGACGAATCGCTCGCGGCACGGCTTGATGACGCGATTGATGGGGATATAACGGCCGCGTTGCATTTGCGAGGCATGGCTATTTATCAAGGTGATACGCCCGACGACCGCGCACAAATCAACAAGGTTGCGGTGTACGGCGTCGAAGAACAGTTCTGGGGTTTCGGCGATGGCGACCCCGTAGTGTTGGGGGAGTACGAAGCGGCGATCAATCTAAAGCTTGCCACGGCGCTTGGCGTGGACGAGGGTGATGAGATTGCATTGCGCGTCGCGAAGCCGTCACTCATGGCGCGTGACTCGCCGTTGTCATGGCGGGATGAAGAACGATCACGCCGGGCACGATGTCGCGTCGTTCGAGTGTTGACCGATGAAGAAATGGGCCGGTTCGGACTCACCCCTAGCCAGACAGCGCCGTATAACGCGTTTGTGAACCGTGCATTCTTGCAAGAACAAGTCGAAATGGAAGGCCGCGTCAACCTAATCCTGGCGGGCAATGGGGTATCGACGGACGCACTCGATGCGGCGCTCTCGGCGCAGTGGCGATTAGAAGACGTTGGCCTGCAAATGCGCGCGCACGACC
>JAJDAB010000528.1 GCA_029262095.1 Candidatus Hydrogenedentota bacterium | reverse complement strand
CAGTTCCGGGTGCGATGCTTGCTCTCCTTGTACGCCAAAGTTCTCGGTGGTCTTGACCAATCCTTGTCCGAAAATCTCCGCCCAGAACCGGTTAACAGTGACGCGTGCTGTGAGTGGATGTTGCGGGTCGACCAGCCAACGGGCGAGTCCCAAACGGTTTCGCGGCGCATCCTCCGACATGTCCGGGAGCACGTCCGGAACGGAGGCCGCGACCTCCTCCCCATGTTTGCTATATACCCCGCGCTCAAGAACAAATGTCTTCCGAGGTTCGTCCATGTCTTCCATAATCATGACGCGAACCGTGTTTTTTTCGATGGTATCGCGCTCGTCCGTTTGGCCCTTCAATGCGGCGGCCAGAGTTTTATATTCTTCGTCTGTCTCCAGGAAAAGATTCGTGATTTCCGTGCGCTGCTTTTCATCGCGCTTCTCCTGGGGAATTGCCAAGAGTGTTGGAAGCGGCGATTCATCCTCTTCCGAATTTTCAAGATTAGCGAGTTGATGCGCCTCCCATTCAGCTTGTAGGGGTTCCAAATTCGCCTTGCGCTCTTGCACGAACGCCTCCGATTTCCCGATTTCTTTATTCAACTGGGCAAGACGTTCTTCCGTTTCAGCCGAGCGCAACGGTAGGTTTGGAGGGGTCTGTGGGTCTCCCCCTTCTCCGGTGACCGCGGTCTGATTAAAAAACGCTGAAAATCGGTAGTAGTCCTTATTCGATAGCGGGTCGTATTTGTGATCATGGCAACGACAGCAGTTCATCGTCAGCCCCATCCACACGGTTCCCACCGTCTCGAGTTGGTCGAACACGTACTCGACCCGGTTTTCCTCGGCAATGCGTCCGCCCTCACCGTTGATCATGTGATTGCGGTTAAACCCGGTCGCAATCTTTTGCTCACGGCTGGGTTCGGGTAGCAGATCTCCGGCGAGCTGCCAGATCGTAAAGTCGTCATACGGCAAGTTGCCGTTGAACGCTTCGACCACCCAATCTCGCCACGGATACATCGTGCGCTCCCGATCGCCCTGGTAGCCGTTAGTGTCAGCGTATCGCGCAGCATCTAACCACGGCCACGCCATGCGTTCACCGTAGTGCGGCGATGCGAGCAGGCGGTCTACCACTCGCTCGTAGGCATCCGGTGAGTCATCTGCAAGAAATGTATCGACTTCATCAGGCGTCGGCGGTAATCCTGTTAGGTCTAGACTCAGCCGCCGGATAAGCGTGGTGCGGGACGCTTCAGGCGATGGCGACAAGCCCATATCCCGAAGTCTATTTGCGATGAAGTTGTCGATGGGGTTTTGCCCCCGCGTGGTTTCGACTATTGCGGGTGGCGTTGGCTTGGTCGGCGGTATGAATGCCCAGTGTTCCGACCATTCCGCGCCTGCTTGAATCCATCGTAGAAGGGTGTCAAGTTTCTCGGCGGTTAGCACCTTCTTTGCCTCCGGTGGTGGCATTCGGTGATCCGGATCATCGGAGAATATACGCTGAATCAGGCGGCTCTCGTCGGGCATGCCCGGTACAACCACATAGCCATCATCGACGGCGGAGATCACGCCCTCTCGCGTGTCGAGCCGAATGTCGCCCTCGCGTTGTGCTTTGTCGGGGCCGTGGCACTGGAAACAATTGTCGCTGAGAATCGAGCGGACATCACGGTCGAAATCGACCCCATCAGCGGCACCAGCAACCAGGGTAGATATGAAGAGAATCAACAAGGAAATCGTGGCCGTCGATAAGAGGCGCAATAAGAGATCGCGAGGTTCGAAGCTCGCACTGGGGCCGGTATATCTGTATCGCAAGTTAGTCAAAATGCTCCCAAACTGCTTTCGCACTTCCTTAACCGCCGTATCGCGCTGGGTTATACTATACTTTTCAGGCCATTCTTTAGGAGTTTTTGATGTACATTGGGCGAATCGTTTGTGTTGGACGTTCTGTAGATGACCGGGTGTTTGCTGCGTATCGCGTGTCCAGCCGGTCGTTTCCAAATCGGACGGCTGTGCTGGTTGATGGGCGGGCTGCGATTGTGCCGAAGCCCGGTCACGAAGGCGACATCCATAAGAACCCTTATATCGCATACAACTGCGTTCGTGTTGTAGCGGACAACCGAATCGCGGTGGCGACTAACGGTAGCCAAACTGATCCCATCGCGGAAAAAATCGACTTGGGCATGCCTATTCGCGAAGCGTTAGCGCTTTCGCATCTCGCGATGGACTATGAGAAAGACGATTACAATACGCCGCGCGTGAGCGGTGTCATTGATCGATCGAATGGCGAGACGTGGTTGGCGGTTGTGCGTGAAGATGGTATCAACGTTCGTCGATATGCCTTGGAACCGGGGCAGTTCGCGTACGTGGCAACGTATGAAGAGAACGATCCGATGCCTGCTGGGTCGGTGCCTGCGGATGTGAATTCGCCCGAACGCGCAGCGCAGTTCGTCCTGGGTGAAGGCGTTTTCGCCGACCGACCCAACGCGGTCACGGCGGTTTCCGCCATGGCCTCCGACCAGGGTTTTGATCTCTACGCCTGCGACGTCTTGCCCGACGCATGAGTACCGAATTCGTCACGCAAATCGAGCAATACGTTCGGGCGCGCTATCCGCTGCTCTATGTCGTGACCTGGGAGGAGGAACGGGCCTTATCCCTGCTCCGGCTTGTGGCGCAAAAGACGAAGAAAGAACTCCATGTTTGGAGCGTGACCGATGGCCTTCGCAATGCAGGTGAAGGGGCATCCGGCGCGGGTAACGCGGAACGTACGCGCCAGCCGTTGGCAGCGCTTAATCAGATTCTTCAAAGCGAAGCAGCGGCACTCTACATCCTCAAAGACTTTCATACCTATTTCGAGGCCCCGGAGATCGTACGCCAAGTTCGAGATTTGGGCATTGCGCTCCGTCGGTCCAAGAAAACGATCATCTTCCTCTCCCCCGTCCTCAACGTTCCGGAGGAACTCGATAAAGCGATCAGCGTTATCGATCTGCCGCTGCCGACGTATGCCGAACTCGGTGGCATGTTGAAGCGGACATTGGATAACGCGGGCTCGACACGCCGTTATGGAACGGCCATTTCGCCGCAGGAGCAGGATGCGCTTGTTCGCGCTGCGCAGGGATTGACCCTACTCGAAGCGGAGAATGCGTTTGCCCAGGCCATTATTCGCGATCGCAAATTGAGCGGCAGCGATGTCGCCACGATTGCAGAGGAAAAACGGCAGGTCGTCCGCAAATCGGGCATTCTCGAGTACTGTGATGTCGACGCGTCCATCGCTGGCCTCGGCGGGATGGACCTGCTGAAGGAATGGCTCAACAAGCGGGTCCGGGCGTTTTCACCGCAGGCACGCGAATACGGCCTTCCCCAACCACGCGGGGTGCTGTTGATCGGTGTGCAGGGTTGCGGCAAAAGTCTCGCGGCCAAGACGATCGCGGCGACTTGGCGGCTGCCGCTACTTCGCATGGACATGAGCCGCATATTCCAGGGGTATATCGGAAGCTCCGAACAGAACATGCGTAAGGCGTTGAAATTGGCCGAGGGATTGGCACCGGTGGTGCTCTGGATCGATGAAATTGAAAAGGCTTTTGCCGGCGTTTCCGGGTCGAGCGCTTCGGACGCGGGGACTACTGCTCGCGTCGTGGGTACATTCCTCACCTGGATTCAGGAGAAAAAAGCGCCCGTATTCGTGACGGCAACCGCGAACAATATTGACGCATTACCGCCCGAACTCATCCGTAAAGGTCGGTTCGACGAGTGTTTCTTCGTGGATTTACCGGCACAACCAGACCGTAAGGAAATTTTTGGGATACACGTCCGGCAACGTGGACGGGAGATCGTCAATTTCGATTTGGATAAACTCGCCGAAGCCACGGACGGATTTAGTGGGGCAGAAATCGAGCAGGCCATCATCGACGCCATGCACGACAGTTTCTTTGAGGAACGCGAGATCACGACCCAGGATATCTTGGCAGCGCTCAAGCGGACCGTGCCGCTCACAACGACAATGGCGGAAGATATCGCGATGTTGCGTGATTGGGCCACGACGCGGGCGCGCCCTGCTTCCTCAAGTCCCCCCAACGGACCGACCGCCGATGGATAGATTCGACTGGCTGGAAATCGATAGCACGCCGTTGGTCATGGAGCCGCCGACGAAATCCATTTCGTCCGCCGATCCACTCGCACCCGCGATCGCAATGCCGGACGATGGACCGTCATTTTATCGCGCCGCCCGCAAAATGCGCGCAGCGGGCCACATGAAAGCGGCGGCTGATTTCTACCAAAAGGCAGTGGGATTCGATGATAAAGACTATGCGGCTTGGGTAGAACTGATTGACACCCTGATTCGCGCAGGCCGCCTCGAACAGGCCGACGCGGTTT
>JAJDAB010000527.1 GCA_029262095.1 Candidatus Hydrogenedentota bacterium | reverse complement strand
GCTCAACATTAATTTCCTCCACCGCCGTGTCGGTGGGCGGAGAATCCGCTTTGGTCGCGTCGAATGTCTCGGTGCCTTCGGGTGGCGCGGAATTATCGGCGTCATCGACCGCCTTCTCGGTCTCATTTTCGGCATCAGTATCAGACTCGGTTTTCTCGGTCGTGGTCGTCTCGTGTTCGCGATAGGGATACTCGTAGTCAAAATCCGGATCGCCGTCGGTCGACGTGCCTGCCGTAAGACTGTCGATATAATCTTCCGGCTTGTGCTTACTCAGTTCGCGCATTTCTTTCTGAATAGGCTTGATTTCTTTGGTGATCTCGCGTTGCGCTTCGTCGAATTGAGTCCTCACATCGCGAATCGTCTTGAACACGGCCTTCGCAAACGGGGGGAATTTTTCAGGCCCGACCACCACGAGTGCGACACCCGCGATGATGACCATTTCCATCATTCCTAAACCACCAAACATAATTGAGTTGGCGCGATCGCGCCGCCCTCCATGTGTTATTCCGGTTTGGGTTCCGTGGTTCGCCGCCGTACGACGCCGTACGACAACCATATGCTGACCTCGTAGAGCAGATACATCGGTACCATCATAACGATCATTGAAAACGGTTCAGGTGGCGTAAACATCGCCGACATGAACGCGATTCCGACGATGGCGAACTTGCGGTACTCCCGAAGCGTGGCGGGGGACAAAAGATCCAAGTACACAAGCACCAACACGACCATGGGAAATTGAAACGCGACGGCGAACCCGAGATAACCTTTGATCAGGAGTGATACGTTTTCGTTCATGCGCAGTGTGATCTCGATGCCTTCTGGCGCCCACTGCAGCAAATATTGGAGCACGATGGGAAACACGAGGAAGTAGGCGATCGAGGTCCCGGCGAGTCCCAATGTGACGCCGCCGGTAAGCACGATGCCAACGGCGCGGCGTTCTTTCGGTTTCAATCCGGGAAACACGAACGAACAAATCTGAAAAATATGGATAGGCAGCGACAGAAGGATGCCGCCGTATGCTGCGAGCTTTAGCTTCACCAGGAAAGGCTCGATGAAATTCAGCGCCTGCCATTTCAATTCTTCGCCAGGTTCCCCCTCGACCGGTTGTCCCGTTTCGGGGTCTAGCACAAAACCGGAATCCTGCAAGGGCTGCAACGGGCGGGATACGATCTGGAAAAGGGTATCGCCGAACGCGTAACAAACGAAGAACGAAATAACCAGGGCTGCGCCGGAGATCATAATGCGCGTGCGAAGTTCGCCGAGATGTTCAGTGAACGTCATGCGAATATCGCCATCGGGTGTAACCCGGTCATCGTCATTTCGTTTGCTATGCGATATTTCCTGAGTCATTGAACCATACTACTGCTTGCGCACCGATTAGATCGTATCCCGAATGATAGTAAATGCGCAAACCGTCACTGGATTCATTTTGCACGGAAGGCTGAGCCTCCCCCACTTCATCGCATTTATGGTGATTCGATGCCCGGAATCCAGCTAAAAGGGCATTCGTTCCTCACCGCCACCTTGAGGCGGCTGGGCTGGCGGCGCACCCTCGGGGGGGGGCCGTCGATCCGGCTCGGGAAACTCAGAAGGTTCTTCGGGCATTGGAATCCCGGATTGAACGAGCTCTTTTAGCGCTTTACCCGGCTTGAACGTAGCGACGCGTTTTTCGGTGATGGGCACTTCTTCACCGGTTCTCGGGTTGCGGCCCATACGCGCATCGCGCGACTTCACCTCGAATACACCGAAATTCCGAATCTCAAGGCGTTCGCCCTCGGCCAACGATTCCGCAATCGCGTCCAACGTCGCTTGGACAGTCGCCGAAACTTCATTCTGTGTGTACCCGAGCTTTTCGGCTACATCAATAACGAGCTCGCGCTTCGTCACGCTGGTCTCCTTCGTAATGCAATATCAATTGAGGGCTACTGCGGTTCCCCAAAGACGTCCGGGAAAAACTCTCGGAGGGATCCCATATACAACTCGCGAACCTGCGGCACAGCAACCATGAGCCCAACAACAACGGCGATCACGGCGAAAATCATGGCGTTCTTCTTCGCTTTTTCCGACATACCGCCACCACCGACCGGCCCGACCGATTGGATTGAGCCCGCCGAAACCATCTCTCCTGCCTCGGCGCGGGACTTCTTATCTTCCAGTGTCCCGAGTGTTTCGTTGATGGCAATGAACGCGCGATGCCATTCGTTCTGGAGCTTTTTAATCGCAACCTCAGATTGTGAGTAAATCGTTTCGAGGTTGGTCGCGTTGGAAACGATGTTCATCGTGTTCCCATCGAATTTATAATCTCCGCCGAGACTTTCTTTGAGCACCTGATGCTCGCGCGCAAGCTTACTCTTGATCTTGAGGAACTGATTCTCGAGCTGGGCTTTGTTGACACCCGGACTCGGATACGCGCTGAGGATTTGATTGAACAACAACCAATCGTTCATGAACTCTCGCGTCACATGGATATTCCGATCGAGAATTTCCATAATCTTTAGTAGTTTTTTATTTGGAGCCATTCAGGTCAGCCTTTCGGTACTCGGACGCACCCCGATTTTCAAAGCCAACGCTAGCATAGAGGCACTGCTAAGTCAAACCTAAGTCTTGCGTTTATAAATGCTTAGACCTCATCTCCAGGACGACGAGGTTACGATTCGAGGAAATTGCGAATGATCTGCTTACCTGCATCCGTCAGAATACTTTCCGGATGAAATTGAAGGCCGACGACGGGATGCACTCTATGCCGGACGGCCATAATCTCACCTTCATCCGTTTCGGCCGTGATCGCTAGGCATTCCGGACAGGAGGACCGCTCGATTATTAGCGAGTGGTACCGCGTCGCGATGAACGGTGAATCAATTCCCTTGAAAAGCTTGTCACCAAAATGACGAATCTCGCTCGTCTTGCCGTGCATGATGCGGTCGGCCCGTATAATGTTGCCACCGTAGGCCGCACCGATACTCTGGTGACCTAGACATACGCCCAACATTGGAATCTCCGGGCCGAGCGCGCGAATGACGTCGACGGAGATACCTGCTTCGGCGGGCGTGCAAGGACCAGGTGAGACGACGATCTTCGATGGCTTCAGTGCGCGAATCTCATCGACGTTGATAGCGTCGTTTCGGTACACATGGATGTCGGCACCCTGTTCGCCGAAGTATTGGACCAAGTTGTACGTGAACGAATCGTAATTGTCGATCATTACAATCACGTTTCCAACCCCCGTTCGGCGAAATCAATTGCGCGAAATAGCGCCGTCGCCTTGTTGATGCACTCCTCATATTCCCGTTCGGGTACACTGTCGTAGACAATGCCTGCCCCTGCTTGGATATACGCGACATCATCCTTCATCACGATCGTACGAATGACGATGCACGTATCCATATCGCCGGAGAAACTGATGTAACCGCAACCACCGGAATAAGGGCCGCGGCGTACCGGCTCAAGTTCGTCAATGATTTCCATGGCGCGAATTTTAGGAGCACCGCTCACGGTGCCCATCGGAAATGTCGCCCGCAACGCGTCGAAGGCGTCAGCCTCCTCTGCCAACTCGCCCTCCACATCGCTAACGATGTGCATGACGTGCGAGTACCGCTCGATTACCATGAGCTGCGTAGGCGACACCGTGCC
>JAJDAB010000526.1 GCA_029262095.1 Candidatus Hydrogenedentota bacterium | reverse complement strand
TACGGCTTCCCAGCCGCCCGCATTGTTGATACCCATTACGCCTACTAGGAGGAGTCCGACGATGATAACGCCGCAGTGGATGAGGTTGGTTACTGCGGTACCCCATAGTCCGCCGAGCGAGGTATAGCTGACGATGATCGTCGCGGCGATGAGGCAACCGACGAGCATCGATATGGCTTGTCCGGATAGTGCGTGAATCAGGGTGCCGATGACGTAGGCTTCGATGATGTTGACGATGCAGTACTCGGTTTGGACGCAGAGGCTTGTGAAGACTTGTGCGCGGTGGGATCCGAAACGCGCGGGAAAGACTTCGCCTACGGTGTGTAGACCAAGGCGACGGTAATAGACTGCGAAGAAGATTCCGACGAGTGCGAGCGCGAGGAATGTGTTGATGCTGTACCACCACATGTTCCAGAGTCCGCCGGTCATGACGTTGCCCGCAACGCCGTAACTTCCCGCGCCGCCGATTCGGGTTCCCGCGATACCTGCGGCGATGAAGATCGTGCTCATGCCACCGCTGGCGACCGCCCAGTCACTAGCCGTCGTGGTCTTGCGGGAGAGGACGCTGCCGATGAGCGTAACAATAATGAGGTAGGCCACCATGACGGCGATGGCAGTGACATCCATGGTTGAGTCTTCTCCTTCGGTCGCGTCGAAAAACGGTCTGGCAGCATACCAGAATGGAGATTAGAATCCAGCCGTCTACGCACATCGGCTCAACAGAGATAGTCGATGCGGGGAGTGGAATGGAGGCGGAGACGAGGACCTTCGATTCTCGTTAGAACTTCAGTTTCGTTCCTGGGAAGGCAGTAATGCTGAGTTCGAGACCCAGATCCCAGCCGGATTCGCGACGGCGTGCTTGGACGGCCGCTTCGACGCATTCCAGCGCGCGACGAATCTCGTATTCTTGACGCGCGAGTTCGCTACGTTCTAAGTCATAGCGGTGTTCAAAAGATGCGGTCCATTTTTCGTTAAATTTATACCCGAGGCCGTAGAGCACTTCGCGGTTAAAAACTTCGTCGAGCGTTTTTGTATAGGCGAAGCCGAGTTTTCCGCTCAGATTTCCATCATTAATCGTGTCGTCGTAATAGAGCATCGCGATGACGCGATCATAGTCCGCGTATTGCGCGTTGTATCGTCGCCGCGCTTCGGGATCGACGCGGTCACCGGAAATGCGTTCATACACTTCAAGCGCGGCGGACTGTAAAAAGAACGGATCATCCAGACTCGCGTCGTCGCGAATCGTATGACGCTCGGCGATTGCGTTGACTCCCCAGTGCGGGCGTGGCCGAATATCGATTTCGAGTTCGTAGTCCTCCGAGGCACGTAGTTCGTTCCAGAAATCGCTGCCGTGGTAGAGACTCAAGCGTGCAACCGGCCATACGAGTTGGGTCTCCGCATCGCGGCCAAGCAATATGTTGTCAATTTTGCTTTCGATTCGGCTGCGTCCATAGACATTGTCGTAGGCGTCGAACCGTGGCGTGTCCTCGGGATCCATTCCCGGTGCAGCGCGATACGAGTACGTGAAAGAGGGCAAGACAATGTGGCGAAACGATTCGAAGCCCCAGCGGCCGTTGTAGTTTCGGTGGAGTCGAGTCTGCGCGGTGATTCCGGCAGTGGTTGAGAACCGCACGTCTGAACCCTCGTTATCCCGTGTGTCGGAGTAACCGGTCAATTCGGCCTCAACCCAAGGTGTGAGGTTTAGCGATTGGCCGACTTCGCCGTCGTAGGACAGGCGGGCGACATTCACGGTGCGCGCAGCACGGGACCCCGCGGGTTCCCGCTGGTAATAGCCATTGATCGTATCAAACGTGAAATAGAGGCGATTCGCTATCTTTCGTTCCAATACATGGACGGTCGCTTCGGGTAGCTTTTCCGTTTCCGCTACAAAGTCGTGGGTATTTTTTGAGACCGTCGCAGTCGCGATCACATCTTCTTCGGTATGTGTGACATTGACGAAGTTGCGCGGTTCAGAACGATCTTTGAATCGGTTGTAGTAAAAGTCCTTGTAAAAATCCTCATCCGACCATTGCTCAAGATTCGCCAGGAGCACGGTGTTGTTCGTGAGTTCTTGGCGATGAAACCACTCGTAATAGCCGCGATCTTTTGTTGTGCCAAGCGCATGAAACTCGCCCGCACTGCGATAAAACCGCGAGTACGGTGCGGTCATGAAGTCGTACGCACCATCGAATCCAATACCAATGCCTTCTTTTGTCGTTGGCCAAAGTCGAAGACCAAGTTCAAAATCCGGGGTAACGGCAAACTGCTGGCCGACGTTGAGGTAATACCCGAGTTCCGCGTTGCGCCCGCTGTCAAAATCGACGCCGATAGTAGGTCGGTCACCGCCGCTCATTTTCCATCGAGGCCAATAGAGCGGCGTCTTGGCGCTGCCGATTTGCAATTGGGCTCCCTTGCCGAGATACGCAGAATCTTCACGCATACGGACTTCGTTCACGCGAATTTTGTAGTACTCATGCTCGCAATCGCACGTCGTGAGCCACAGGTCGATCCCAACCGCGGTGCCGTCCGGATTGATTGTGAGCTGCTCGCCGCCGAACCGGAGCTGCCCGGACTCACCTTCAACGGTCGTGGCGAGTCCGGTCTGTGATTCGAAATCGTAGACTAGTTTTTGCGCTTTGAGTTTGCGGTTGGGTTCCATGATTTCGAGGTTGGTGGCATCGAGGCTTCCGAGCCGCAAAAGCGAGTCGGTTAGGTCTTCTTCCATATACGCGCTGGATGAAACGAGCGGCGGATATTTTTTCTCTGAGCGTGGTGGCAGTTTGTAGTGCATTTCGTCGGCCGTCGCGAGCGATAGCTGTTGCGTCGCGCGGACGTTTCCGATGAGGTGCATTTCGCCGGTATTGTCATCGAAGTACAACTCATCGGCTTCGATTTGCATGTTGTCGATTTCAAAGCTCACGCCGCCCTTACCAATAACTTTCGTGCCGCCGTCGAGATACTCCAACGGCTGGCCAGTGAGGTTGCGGATGGGCTGGCTCCAGTCGGGCTGCGTGAACCCCTCCTCCCCGGACTGCATCGAGTCGCTTGCACCTTCGAGTATTGTCGGTTGAGTCGGGGCATCGAGCGGTGAAGCCGAAGGCCGGCGCAGTGTCGGTTTATCATGAGCGGATGGCGGCGGTTCTTCCGGCGGCGCGGGTTCTGGCTCGGGTGTCGGTTCGGCCTGTGCGACAACGATGGGATCAGGAAGCTCTTTCTCCGTTGGCGAGATTTCTTTGTCAGGCGTTTCACGAACAATGGCCGCATCGAGGGATGCAACGGACAATGCCGCTTCCGGTTCAGGCTGGGAAATGGGTTGGCTGTACAGATCGACTTTGGCGTCCGGGACTTCGGCCATTACCGGTTCGGGATCCGAGTCCTCCGATCGCCTATCGCTGCCCTTTGATCGATACCAGGCACGATCCTGTGGCGAAGCCAGCGCGAATCCGCCATCGGCGAGCGCTGCGATTGCGCGGCTCTCTTGTCCCGAGGGAGCGCTTGAAATCAGGATCAAGCCACTGTCATAGATCGACACCGATTTCTTCGTAAGTACGAAGATGTGATCTTCATTGGCAGCAACGTCGTGTACCGCGCTGTCGGTCTGGATAGTTCGAGGGGTGCCGTCGGGGTCGATTACGACAACGCCGGACTCCATAGCGACCACGAAGAATTGTCCGCTCACCGCGACGGACACGGGTGAGCCTTCTAGTGGAATCGTTTTTTCGGGTGTAGTCGCGCCGCCGGTGTAGAACTGCAACGTAGGCGGAACGCGCGTCGTAACAGCCAAGTACGAATCCGAGCATGCCAGACCATTCGGAACGGCACGAACGCCTTCGAGCACCGTGGCTTTCTTCGGGCGCGATGGATCAATGAGGGTAAGGCTGTCAGCAAAACCATTCGCCACCGCGAATCCGCCGCCGGGCAATGCCGTGGCAGCAGCAGCACCATCCGCACATTTCGCTTCACCCAACACCCGCATCGATTCTGTTTCAACAATCGATGCCGTTGAGGAATCGCGATTGACGCACAATAGGGTTTTTCGATCATGTGACAATGCGAGCGCCGCTGGGCCATCACCAACCGCCACTTTTGAAATGGTCTCGCCGGTGGCCAGATCTATCTTCCAGACCTGGTCCAGGTCGAATGCCGCAACATATGCGTGGCCCGCCGCGTTATCAACGACGATGTCGCGAAGCGATGCATTGGCTTCGAAACGCGACAACGATTCCTGGGGCGCTTGGCCCGTCGATATCGCGCCTGCGATAATCGCAATGATCGCTGCAAGTCTTTGCCAATGAGTGTGTGTATTTCTGTTCACGTATTCGTCCAAACTAATCCGGCAAGACAATCCAAAATGCTGCAATCCGACGACTAGGGTTATGCGACGTAGGCAACGGCGACGGTTGTACTACCCGTTCGTTTTGCGCGATCTGAACAGGGGGCAATTCACTTACGGTCACAGTGCCATCCGGGATGGGGCCGGTCAACATGGCGGCAAATACGGTAAGAGCGGCTGTCAGATTCATGCTTTCGGTCCTCCGATCGCGACGGAATTCATGAGCGCCACCGCGTCGTCAAGGGAGGACACCGCTTCGGCGCCGCCCATTCGTTGGACCGTTAGGCCGCCGACCGCGTTTGCCAGTCGAACCGAGTCCTCGAATGACCATTCCTTCAACTGGGCGTAAATGAAGCCAGCACACGCAGCATCGCCAGCGCCAGTGGTATCGACCACTTCGACCTGATGAGCCAGAATTTCAAACGCCTGATCGCCGTTCGCGGCATAAATACCGTGTTCGCCGAGTTTGATGATTGCGCCCTTGGCCCCGTGCCCGAGGAAAAATGCCGCGATGTCTTCTTTGGATTCACAGCCAGAATAGGCGCGAGCTTCTTCGAGGCTAGACATAATGAAATCGGTGTGGGGGAGTGCAGGCTCGATGCGTTCGAACCACTTACCGGACCCGTCGTAGCAGGTGTCCAATGAGGTTGTGGATCCGCTGGCTTGGGCGCGTTTGAGAATACGTGCGGCCGGTTCGCCGTCCAGACCAGGCGTTACCGCTGGGCCGCCCCAATGCACCCAACTCGCGTCGTTGAAAATGTTTGCATCAATATCGCGATCGGAAAAATGCGCGGCCGTTCCGGAATGGTGTAAGAAGGTGCGCTCGCCGCGGTCGTCAATTACAACCACAGTCGCCGGAGTTGATGCTTCACTGGAACGTTTGACGGATTGCGTGTTGACCCCCGCGCCATCGAGTGTGTTTACGATGTAGTCGCCGAAGCCGTCTTCCCCGACCATGCCGAGGAAAGTGACGTTCGCGCCTAGTTTACTGAGGACTGTTGCCGTTGCGGCCGCCAATCCGCCGAGATGCAGCTCTAGCGTGGGAACGAGGCCGAGTGTGCCTTTTTCCGGAAGTGTCGAGACGGGCTTGACCATGACGTCTGCGCAGGCCAATCCGAGCGATACCACATCAACGCGCATGCGCGTATTCCCCACCGAGTGCCAACATACCGTCCCCCTGTGACGAACAAAAGTGCACGGGCCTGGCGAACGGCCCCTGCGGAGTGCGTAACTTGCTTCGCGCTTTAGCCTTACCGGACAACACACCGGCGGCCAGAGAGCGAACCCGCACTGGGGTATCGCGAGTGTAACACGGGGGGTTACCCTTTGCAATCAAAGAGGTTAACGCGTAATTGAAGGGGGCAAGTAGGCAAAATTGACCCCGATTTGAACGGACCGTAGACTCCCCGCCTGATGTTCCCGGCCCATTATCGACACCACCTCTCAGCTTTCTTCCAGGATTTCGCGCTCAGTTCCGGGTTCGCCCTAGTTCCGTTCTATATCTATGACCACATCGGCGGGGGCGCGCGGATGTCCGGATCGGTGAGCGCGGTGCAATCCCTGTTTTACGCGGGCGCTTGTCTGATGGTCGCGCGGCACGCTGCCGGTTTCGCCCATCCGATACGTATCGCGGTTGTCGGGAGTCTAGGCTTCGCACTGCTCATGCCCATGGTCACACTAATGCAGTCTGGTTTTCAGGTGGCTTTGATTACCGTAACCGCGTTGATGTGTCTCGCACTCTATTGGCCCGCCATGCAAAGTTGGCTCGGCGGCGAACCGAACTCACGAGTTCGCGCCAGACGCATGGCGCATTACACGGTCGCGTGGAGTCTTGGCCTAGCGATTGGTCCGCTGTTCACGGGATGGCTCTATGACTTCGCTGATGTTCGTTTTGCGTTTGGACTGGTTGCGGCGACGACGTTGATCGCCGCAGCGCTCGCGTGGTCGTTGCCCGAAGTGCTTGAAGCGCAATCAATCGACGAGCCAGTCGAAGCGGAGGCGATCGATCTTGCCGTGTGCGAACGGCATTTGTACCCGACCTGGATCGCGAACTTTGTGAGTTGGGGCATGGTCGGCGCGATGCGCGGCGTTTATCCAAAACGCGTACATGAGCTCGTGGAAGATTCATCGCTCCACGCGCTATGGCCCGGCGACGCAATTGATCTCGCGGGCGCAAAAGCGGCGACGGTCTACGCCGTCCTCTTGCTGTCACTCTACGGTGCGCGCGCAGCCACTTCGTACTGGATGGGGATATGGCACGGTTGGCACGGCAAGTACTCCTGGGTGCTGTGGAGCCAAGTCGGTGCAGCGATAGCGCTCTATGGCCTCGGCGTCAGTTCCAGCCTAGCCGTAATCTCGATCTGCTGCCTAATCATCGGCGTCAATGGCGGCATCACGTTCTTCGCCTCCCTCTACTACAGCGTCGCCGACCCCGCACGCCGACATAGCCGCTCCGCGATAAACGAAAGCCTGGTGGGACTAGGCGGATTCTGCGCAGCAGTCGGAGCGGGGGAGATGGCAGAACGAATGGGGAGTGGGGAGCCGTTCTTGTACGGTCCATTGATAGTAGGAATCGCTGCAGTACTTCAATGCTGTATTTTTTGGAAAAAACGGCGTTAACAACACAAGAGTGTGTATCAAACACTGATATGGCACAATTCGGCTGTAAGTCGTAGGCACTCGTCAATTTTTGCGCGACTCACGTTAATCTGAAGCCCGGATTTGCGATGGCGAAAGGGACACTTTCGTGAAAGTTGGTTTTCTGAATAAATTGATCATGTTGGTTAGTCTCTGCGCAGTGAGTAGTTGCATTAGCACGGACCATCACCTCGATTCCGTGCCGATCCCTGGGTATTCTCCGCCCAGGTATGATCGAAGTGGACCAGATCCAATTCCTTTGCCCAATCCATCGCGAACTCGAGTTCACAGAGTCATCGAACAGCTCAACTATTCACGCCAATTCAGCGCGAAGACATTTTCGAACCACGATATCAAACGGAGCGGAGGGTATGGTCCCGAGATGGTGATTGTGCGAAGTCGCAGACACAACCGACCTACTTACTTTCTAATGGGGAAGAATCAGGTCACCCAGATCGAGTATGAGGAGTTCGCGATTGCCACTGGACGCAGTTTCAGGGCGAACAAATCTTTACGTAATAATTCGGTGACTGGCGTTCTTCTCCCCGACATGTTCGCTTATTCCACCTGGCTCTCCCTCGAAACCGGACAAGAGTACAGGTTGCCACGTGCATATGAGTGGTTCGACGTGGCAGATTACGCCGATTCTCGAAGGAACTTCGAGAATGAATGGGGAGTCGAGGGAATCGGAGATCACTTGGACGAGCAAGTGTACTTAACTGAGAAAAGGGGTTCTGAGTACATACTTTCATACAACGGTGGGTACGATGATGGATCCGTTCATATCGTAAAGGACGTGAAGCCAGAAGACACGATATCTTGGTTTATTTCCCGCGGCTTAACTACACTCGTGGCTTGGGATAGCATGATCTTGGAAGCAGCAGGCGGCTCAAACACACCGTTTGAATTCTACACGCCCCCCGGAAAGATTTATCGACGGACTTTTGCTCCACTTCATCCCGAAGATCCAAGTAAATACGAAATTAACAGAAGCGGCATGACTTACTATTACCTTGCCGGACGCAATGCAGCGATAGACCACGAGATACGATCAGGCCAAACTAATCGATTCAGCCAGGAGCCAACGGAAGACGCGGCTTGGGTCGACCGAAATCGCACTACATTTCGCGTAGTATCTCCAATCGACCCTACTATTGACTATTTCACCGCCACGTCTTGGGGCGCTGCGAACGTTCTCAATCCGAATAATCAGTTCAAGTCGACTGCGTATGCGACGACCTTAGAGTACTATCGGAAGCAGAAGACTGTAGGGTACTCATTCAAAGAGCGGCGCTAGTACAGATCAAATCTTTCTCCGGACGACTCGAGAACATCCAAGTCTGCTCCATTTGAAAGACTACGGAAAGTCGATGCCATCAACTCTTTCAGTAGCGAAGTAATACCTGAACTGGCTTATTCTATGCTGTTTCGGGGGTGTCATTTGCATGCAGTTGCCGGTATACCCCGCGCACTGAGTTTATACTCCACTCATAGAATATTTTTGGTCTTCGGTAATTGCAATTACAACGAAAACCAACTTCAAAAGACCGTTTCCAAAACTTGCGCCGTTCCCCCGATCTTGTATTGCTCGTTAAACTTTGATTCTCTGTGGTCGTCAGACGAACGATGACTAATCCGAATAATCTTCCAAGCAAGTGGGACACAAGCTGTGTGAGAACTCGGCTTCGGATCGGTCGCGGACGTAGCTTTCAACTTGCTCCCAAAATCCTTCGTCGTTACGGACATTCTTGCAGCCTGCACAGATGGGTATGAGACCTGACAACGATCGGATTTCTGTTTGCGTGAGTTCGAGTTCTTGCCGTGCTGCTTGTTCGCGGCGGAGGGCTGTGAACTCCATCCGTTGAACGCGTGCGTGGCGTATTGAAATCAAAATCCCTAGAATATTCGCGATAAGAACCGACACTACGACTGAAGTACCTGTCATTGCATTGGGGACTTCTTTGTACCCGAAGTAGAGGAAGAAAAGCCCTGCGGTGTAACCCATTGCAGACGCGAAGCGAAGGAATTGCGATAGCGGAATTACGAGATAGATGCCGATGAGAATGACAACATCGGCACCCACGTGCGTGTAGAAATCTCTTGGACGCGATGCGTCAACCCAAAGTGATGCTGTCGTCACGCCGAGGACGATCAGCATCGTCATCGCATCCATCACTCGTGCATTCTGCACACGTTTGAGAAAGAAGGCGTATGTAATCGTAAGCGCGACGAGCGAAATTCGAACCGCCGCAAAGGTTAATGCTTTGGTGCTTTCTGAGTTGGGATTCCGTATGTCGTTGAAGATGTATCCAATGACTGCCAGGACGACGATTGCAGAAGAAACTTGGAGTAAGGTGCGGTCCGCCTCAAGCCGGTAGGATCGAAATGCGGCTTCAAACTTCGGATCCTTGCGTGACTCGGACCAACGGTGAATGGAAGCTTCGGCGGTCATGTGGCGTATCTACTAGAGCGCATGGCGTTTACTACCTGATGAGGTGGCGAATTGAAGGCTTTCCCAGCAATATACGTGAGGATAGTCTCAGTATCACAACAATAAAATGTTGCAAATTCGCTTTCGGTTGCGAGCCGAACACAACCTGTGGTACCTTTAGTCTCCAATTTGTAAAGTGTTTACTGCCACGCGTTTGTGGTCGCATAGGAATCCACATTCTAAGGATCACCGATGGATAAACGTTGCATTCATTCCGAGAATGGACCGCCCGCTGCCGGACCCTATTCGCATGCGGTTGCTTCAGCCGGGTTGTTGTTTCTCTCCGGCCAGGTTCCCTTGAAGCCCGATGGTAGTGGATTGGTTCGCGATTCGTTCGAGGCCGAAGTACGCCAAGTGTTCGAGAACATCAAGGCGGTACTGGCCGATTGTGGCGCGACGTTGGATCATGTCGTGAAAGTGACGGCGTATCTCTCGGACATGGATACGTTTGGCGAGTTGAACGACATTTATGCCGAGTACTTCACCGAGAACCAACCTGCCCGAACGTGTTTTGAGGCGGGCAAACTGCCGCTGGGCGTCAGTGTAGAAATCGAAGTGATCGCGGCACAACCGTAATGCAGTGATTCTTGTGCGTAATCTTTGTCTCATCCAAATACTCTTGTTGTTGGCATTGAGCGACGTTTCATTCGCTGAGACCGCCACGGATTTCAATGAGCGTGGCGTCGAGTTTTATAGCGTTAAGGAATGGGATCAGGCGATCGATCAGTTTCGGGAGGCGTATCAAATTGCGCCGGAGAACGAAACGGTCCGCCGAAATCTATGCAATGCGTATCAAGCCGCGGCGAATGAATTGGCCAAAGGCGCCGATTTTGTTACGGCGTCCGATTTTCTTCTAATTGCGATCAGTGTTGACCCGGAAAATGCGCTGCCGTTGGTGCAATTGGGATCGTATTATTTGCGGCTTCATATGACCGAAGATGCAACTTTCCGATTGCAGGAGGCGATTGAACTCGATCCTGAAAATATCGATGCCCACGAACTCTTGGGCGATGCGTATGACAAATCGAATAACGTATCAATGGCGCTGGCGCACTGGGAATTCGTCCGCGAGATGGCGCCTGACCGTAGCGGGGTAGTGGCTAAGCTGGAAAAGGCTTATCGCGAAGAGGAAGTCGAGTACAATTTTGGAGAACATCAGTCTCGCCATTTCCGGGTGAGTTTTGCGCCGGGTACACGCATCAATGATGTCACTCGTGTTTTGCGGACCCTTGAATCTGCGTATCGTCAAATCGGCATGAAGTTGGGTGGCGCGTATCCGCCAGCGCCGATTAACGTTGTCGTGTATACGGCGGAAGACTTTGCGCGGGCAACGTTGTTGGGCGAACACGTCGGTGCGGTTTACGATGGCAAGATTCGCGCGCCGATCATGGACACGCAGGGTAACGCGATTCCCGAGGACGAGTTGACCCGTAGGTTATTCCATGAATACGCCCACGTGGTCGTGCGATATTGGGTCGCTGATCACGTCCCTTGGTGGCTAAATGAGGGATTGGCGGAAACCCTGTCGTCGGACGTCGCTGATGTCGATCGGGATGCGTTGGGCGCTGCATACAATCAAAATACGCTCTACGCATTGGCCGATCTGGAACGCGCCCAGCTCTCTGAATTGGGTGCGGAGGAATTGCGGCTCGCGTATGCGCAGTCGCATGTGACGGTGGACTATCTATGGCAACGCTACGGCCCGCGCGGTATGGTCGATTTATTCTCGTTCTTGGCCGAGCGCAGCCCGTTCGAAGAAGCATTGAGCAAAGCCTATCGATTGAACTACCAGTTGCTTGAGCGGCAGGTGGCCAATTCGATCCGGACTGCTTCTCGCTAGCGCAGCTGGTCCTAGCGAATCCTTAAACTCAACGGAGTATCGGTATGCACCTATTGGCGACATTCGTACTCGCGGCTGTGGCCGTCGCCGATCCCCTTTCTGTTTCTGGCTCGGTCACTGATTCCCAGGGCAATTCCATTCCCGGCGCGCGTGTGTTTCTCGAGCCCGGGTTGGCGTTACGCCTCATTGAAGGCGAATTATCGGCAGACGGTTCGTATTACTTCGGGGGATTGAGGCCCGGATTGGTCGGTGTTGTCGCGCTCGCTGAAGGGCGAATGATTGGCGGCGCTAGCGTCGAGGTTGGGGTCGACGAGCCGTCGACCGGTGTCGCAATTCGGCTTGGTGCGGCGCAGTCTATTGCCGGAAAAGTGACCGATCCACGCGGCCGAGCAATTCAGAACGCGCAACTATCAGGTATTTTATTGCAGGGCGAAAACCCGGTGGGTCTACCGTTGCGGAAGCTCAGCGGGTTCGGTTTTGAAGTTCCAACCACGGATGAATCGGGCGAATTCAGATTTGACCAAGTTCCAGATGGCACCTTGGCGCTTAAGTTTACGCACCCGGAATTCGCGCAAGAAACGGTGCGCGACATTCCATCGGGCAGTACCGATATACGGGCAACAATGGACCCTGGTGTATTGGTTCAGGGAGCAGTACGTGCGCGGGGCAGTCAATTGCCGGTTGCACGCGCCGCCTTACTGGTCGCCGGCCCCGGCAGAGAAAGCAGCACGGCCATTGCGGTGACGGATACACGAGGCCAATTTGCGATCAAACTGAAGCCCGGTCGATACGCCTGTCAAGCGTCCAGTGCGCAATATCGGAGTCCCGGTTGGGAGTCGATGAACATTACTGGACGGCAAATCGTTCAAGAGGTGACGTTGTATGTCGCGGGATCGGGATCGGTTCACGGACGTGTGATGGATGCGCGATCCGGCGAGCCGATTGCGAACGTTCGGCTCGCGTTGGAGGCATTCGAGAATACGGTTGATATGACTTCAAGTGGACCTCGCGGCGGGTATTCATTACTTGCGAGCGAAGGGCCGAATGTGTTGCGTGTGGTCGAGGCTGCGGGATATCGCACCGATGGCGTGATGTCCTTAAAGATTGAAGTGAAACAGGGGCAGTCGTCGGAAGTACCAAATATATGGTTGGCCCCGATTCCCCCATTTAAATTGCAGGTCGTCGACGCGGCCGGGGCGGGTGTTGCCGGTGCAGTGGTAACGCTGTTACAACCGAGTCAATACCGTTGGCGGAAGACTGACGGCAAAGGAATGCTCGGGCTGGATGTTGTGAACTTACCGAGTTCGGGCCGCGTTGTCGGAATGGCCGAACATCCGACGGAAAACCTTGGTGCGGTGTTCGCGCTTGATGTTACGCAGGGCGGCCCGGGGCGCGTACAATTGTTTCCGCTGTCGAGCGTGCGCGGATCGGTCCACGCAGCGAATGGAAAGCCGGTGCCGGGCATCACGGTAGGGGGCGCGTTCCAGGAGGATGACGCCTCCGAACCCATACTGCTGTGGCGTACGCTTTCTCGTAACAATGGCAGTTTTGCATGGGAACATGTCGTACCGCATTTGGCGCTAGTCTGCGTCGCGTCGGACAGTGAAACCGGGTATGCCAATTCGATTCCCTTTAATCTAGAGCCCGGTTCTGCGCGCGACGTAGGCCGCATCGTTTTGGAAAGCGGCGAAAAAGCGGACTCCATGTACGGCGAGCGAACGGATTGGAAGCGTTTATCGCATGTAGCCGGTCCGACTTTGCCTGAAGGATTTCAGGGCCCAGCTTTGCTAATGTTTGCCGGACCGAACGAAGCGGCAGCCGTTGTCGACGCATTGGAAACGGCGAGCACTATTTTGGCCAACGACTCGGTCGCGATGGTTGCGGTGATGACTGACGGAGCGCGTGTCGATACGGCGACGATTCCAGTCGTGGTCGGCCTTGCACCCGGCGCGGCACGAACTTACCTGGTCAATGATACGGGTGCGATTGTGTTGGAATCATCGGGGATGCCGCCCTTTTCAGTAATTCGGCGTCTCGCAGGAGGCGCGGCATTCGAATGATCCGTCATTGTTTGCGGGTCATCGGCCTTGTTCTAGTATCCAGCGCACTGCCGGCGCCGGCAATCACCGTCTCCGGGATTGTGCAAGATACTGGCGGCGTAGCGATTGATTCCGCCGATGTCTGGATCGTGCACAGCGCCGGAATTCAAGGCGAACACACCTCCGACACAGGTACGTTTTCAATCACCGATCTGCTAGCTGGTGAGATTGATCTGGTGATCTACAAGGAGGGTTTCGCACTGGGTGGGGCGACTGGCCCTTTATCCGATGACGCGTCCATCGAGATCGTGCTGCAACCGGCTGCGATCGCAGTAGCGCGTGTTGTGGGGCCGGATCATGCGCCATTGGGCGGGGCACGATTGCGATACATCGTGCTGGACGATGTCCTGCGAGTCCGGTACGAAGAATTGAGGGAATACGGTTTGCCGTCCATTCGCAGCATGGCCGACGGCCGGTTGGAGATTCCGTGGGCGCGGCCCGAAGGGTTCGTCTCCCTTGTCGTTTCGCATAGCCGTTACGCAGATGCGTCGTTGCCGTATCTACCCGTGGGCGACAATCCGATCACCGTCGTCGTTCCAGAGGGCGGCGAGTTACGCGGACGCGTCTTTGCGCCGGACGGAGTCGGTGTATCAGGTGCTCGTGTCGAACTATTCGCTGCATCGGGTTTGATGGATCGGGTCTTCACGATAGCACGAACGGATGATGAAGGGTTTTATCACCTTCGGGTTCCCATAGGGTCGTACCGAGTTCGCGCGCAGCACGCCGACTATGCAGCACCGTCTCCGCCGCGCGCTGACCTGCAATACAAGAGGTCCGATGCACTGGTGAATATCAATCTGGAGCCGGCCAGTACCCTAACCGGACGCGTTGTTGACGAGGATGGCGAAGGATTGGCCGGCATAGCCGTTTCATACTGGATGGATGGCCTGCCGCATCAGGCCACAATAACGTCGGGGGACGGCGAATACCGGTTGCGCGTTCCGCAAGGGGAGGGTTCCGTTCACGTGTCAGCGCCGGAAGGGTACATGCGAGCCGATCCCATCGACGCGGTCGCCCGGATGACGATGGTCAAAGA
>JAJDAB010000525.1 GCA_029262095.1 Candidatus Hydrogenedentota bacterium | reverse complement strand
CCTTATCGCCGATGGCAATTACCCCGCGACGACCCACGTCGGCGAAAATGCCGGGGTCGTTTACCTTAATCTCATGCCCAACGTCCCTACCGTGGACCAGGTATTAGAGGCGGTTCTCTCCGCGATACCCGTCGAAGACGCTGCGGTCATGGTGCCGGAAGATGGTGTTGATCCGCCAGCATTCGCGGCGTTTCAACAAATTCTCCCAGAACTCGATCTCACGCGCTACACCCGCTATGAGTTCTATGAGGAGGCGGAGGGCGCGGATTTGGCCTTAATCATTGTCACCGCAGACCAACGACCCTATACGAACCTGCTCTTGACCATAGGTGTTCGATAGGACTCAATTATCCGGCCTTGGTAGGTCGTGTTTTTCGCGTTTTGCATACTACCCTTTCCATCACTACACACGAATAACCAGTCATGAAAGCCCGCCACCGCTGAACTTAGCCTGGATGTACCAGGATTGTTCCATGTAGGGATCAATTGACAGTATCCTCCCTCCATGCTAGAATTCTGAAGATAAGAAACTAGGGCGTGGTGCATCTGCACAAATATTCCAAATAGTTGGGGAGGTCGGGCTAATGGCCGACGATAAGTTTGAAGACAAGAACGAAGATGCGTTCGGTACAGGACCTGATGCCGAGGGCGAAGATTTCGGCGCGCTTTCGAACGAAGAAAGTAGCCTAGGAAATCTGCCACCGCTCAGTGACTTTGAGTCTTCGGACGGCGGAAACTTCGATTCCAATTTGCCGCCGCTGAGTGGCATTGATTCGGATTCCGACAAAGGCGGAGCCGATTCCATTGGCGGTTTGCCGCCGATTAGCGACATCCCCGTTGAAACGCCGTTGCCTGATTCGGGTGGTCTCGACACACCGACCACACCCGCATCACCGGCTACACCTGCATTCGATACGCCTACGTCCCAACACGCAGACACTCCCACAGACACGAGCGGATTCCAAGACTTAACCGCAGACAGTGACTTTACACCTGAAACACCTGAAGTCGCGCCGCCTGGTCCTGAATCCGATATTGAAACGCCGATGTTCGACAGCGCGTTTGGCGCTGACTCAAGTGCGTTCTCGGGTGCAGCCGATACTTCCGCACCCACACAAGCGATGGAAACGCCGATGTTCGGCGCGAACCCACAAGCGCCTGCCGCAGGCATTGGCGATCAAGGTTTCGACGCGGACGCATTCGGCGCGAACATGGATCAAGGCACACCAGCGCCAGACTTTTCACCGGACACAGTGCCACCACCCGCGACACCCGCGACTATGGCAGGCGCGGACGGCGATGGCGGCGATGGCGGCGGTCGCCGAGGACGTGGTGGTGTTCTCGTTGGCGCGGGCGCATTGGTTGTCGGTGCACTTGTCGGTATCGGTCTTGGTCCGTACGTCGCGAATACGCTGTCGTTTATGCCCAATCCTGCGAAAGCGGAGATCGAATCCAAGGACATTGAGATTACATCGTTAAAGAGCAAGGTCAAGTCGCTCGAAGGTGCACGAAGCGCGAACGTGAATCCCAACATGAGTGAAGCGGAATTGGAAGCCATGCGCAATCAAGCCGTAGAAATTAAGGGCCAGATTGACGGACTCACGGAACAAAAGAACGGAATCGAGGGCGATCTCGCCGAAGTTCAACAAACCTTGGCTGCCGCAACCGAGGACCTTGACCTGACGACGGAAAAATTCGTTGAGGCCAAGGCGGATTACGACCAACTGATTAAAGACACTTCCATTACGCAAGCACAGAAACAAGGTCTTGATGCGGAAGTCGATCGCCTTCAGGTTCTAACGGGACGTCTTGAAGACGCGAATATCCGCCGTATCGAAACGGTGGAGTCGCTTCGAAGTAACATTGCGGCGCTGGGTATTCTTGTGCGCGATGGCAACCCGCTCGTCCCGGAAAAGTATTCACGCGAATCGCGTATTGAAAAGATTACGGATTTCACCAATCGCGCGGAAGCAGCGAAATGGGTGAATCCAAGTCTGCTGGATGAATTCAATGAGCTCTACCGGCAGGAACTGGAGATTTCTCAGAGCCGCGAATATTTCTTTGCCACCGTTCCTATCATGGATCGCTTCGGCACGCGGGGTAAGATGCCGGCCGAATGCCTCATGAACGGCAATTGGGGCACGTATTACCGGACACTGGACGGGGAACACATTGGCGTCTATTCGAATGCAGCAGCCGAAGGTGCGGTGGCATACATGTTCCGCGATAGTGAAGACGCGGCCGCCCAAAAGCAGATTGAAGACGAGATTTTCTCATCGCGGACTCAGGGCTATGAAGCCATGCTGGACGTATTGGTCCAGAAACATCTGATTTACGATGACCGTGACGAAATGCAAAAGAAGTACGATTCGCTGTAAAGCAGCAAGCGATCATCAAAAAGCAATCGAGCCTCGGACGTATAGACATGCGTTCGGGGCTTTTCTTTTTGTATCAAGACGTTATGCGGAACCCTTCCATCAACGAAGGGTAGTAACGTGAGCGACTTTTCCATCGTCATGCCCGCGAAAGCGGGTACTCAGTTGGGCGGACGAGATCGACTGCGATACTGCTGGATTCCCGCCTTCGCGGGAACGACGGGGATACCCTATAGGCGCCAGTGGGGCCAAATGCGTGCGTCTTCTTCTTGGGAAGATTCGCTTCGCTGGAATGACGAGGGGGAACTTAGATCATGTTGCTAACCACGTGCAGCGCATGCCTTGGGTTCTGCATTGCGCGCCGAGCCATCTCACTCCAGCTGTAGTTGCGAAACGCCATCCGTGAACTGAGGCGTAGAAACTGCCGCTTCTGTTCCTCCTGCGACATGGACGGATTACAGTTAAATGTATCCGGATCGCCGGCGGTAAACCGGTCCCATGAAATGCCGGCACGTTGAATGTCGCCTTTGAATTGTTCGTATAACGCGGTGCCGGGGTATGGCGTCAGGTAGTGAACGGACGCGAAATCGATCTGCGCGCGCTTAATGAATTGTTCAGTAAGCTGGACATCTTTCTCCGTTTCACCGGGCGTGCCGACAATGAAACTGCCGCGCACTCGAATGTCCGCTTCACGGACCATGCGCGCTGCGGCTTCATTGATCTCTACCGTGCAATCTTTTTGCATGCGGTCGAGTAGGCGTTGACTGCCGCTCTCAAATCCGATATTGACTTGCAGACAACCCGCGCGCTTCATCAATTTCGTCATATCCGGCCGGATACGGCGGGCATGGACCTGGCATTCCCATTTCAACCGGTTGAGGCCGCTTTCAATGAGCTTCTCGCAGATCTCGCGGAAACGGTCAATATGCGTGGCCATGAGTTCGTCGTAAAACGCGATACTCTGAATGTCGTACCGATCGACGAGATACTGAATTTCTTCGATCACCCGATCCGCGCTATGAAAACGAAGTTGCGTCTCGCGTTGGGAGTTAATGCAATACTCGCAGCGAAACGGACACCCGCGGCTGGTGATGACGCCGAGTGTGCGGTAGTTGAATCCGCACAGCTCTTCTCCCGCGTCGGCGTATACGTCCATCGCCATCCGATCACGGCGCGGTTCGGGTAGCGCATCTAAATCGTCGGGCGGCGATGCTTCGATGATGCCTTCGAGGCGGTTGTCTGTAATTGCTTGAGGAAATACCCATTCTGCTTCGCCACGGATTACGCAGTCCCCGTGTTCGATTGCTTCTTCCGGCATCGCGGTCGGGTGTGTGCCTCCGAACACAATGGGCAGGCCACGGTCTGTCCTGATGCGCTTGGCGAGTGCGTACGCCCGAGGCGCGTACATCGTCATAAAAGAAATGCCCGCGATATCCGGGGCAAAATCATCTAGTCCTGCATCGATATCTTCGCCCGCGATTTCGTCGATAATGCGCGTCTTGTGACCATCGGCCTCTAAGCATGCGGCCAGGTACGCGAGGCCCAGATTCTCTTTCTTGAGCGACTGCGGAATCGATGGATTGATGAGCGCGATTTTCATTAATGTGCGCCCAACACACCTAAGAGACGCGACGCGCCATAATAACCCAGTCGAGCCATCCCGCCGAACCCTTGGCGGCGATACGCGTTGCCGAAGTGGTGTAGCAGCGTCCGGGGTCGTCGGAGCATCATGTGTCGCTGCCACCGTTTCCAGCCTAGATCGTACATTGCTGCGATCTGGTCAGCACTATAACCGGGATATGACACAACCGCTTCACCGGCCGGATCGAATTGCCGCCAATCCGTCTTGGTCAACCAGCCTTCGCGATCCGCTCTGGCGTAAAAGGCGGTGCCGGGATAGGGCGTGGCAATCGCGAATTGAAGCGTTTGGGTGCCGAGGCCGACGGCATAGTCGATGGTACGTCGCGCGCTTTCCTCGGTTTCACCGGCCAATCCGAAAAGGAAATTGGCGTGGGACTGAATGCCATGGCGGTTTAGGTCGCGCACAGTCCGTTGCACATCGCGCGGATCTTGGTCTTTCGGAATCTGGCGCAATACCTCGGGATCGGCGCTCTCGACACCAAACTTAATCGCCCGGCAACCCGCGCCCGCCATTGCCGCGATGACGTCGGAGTCGATCACGGCGTTGCCCATACAACTCCAGGGAATGCCAAAATTTCGCGAACGAATTTCATCGCACAGCGCCAATATATGACGCCGGTTTATCGTAATCGTGTCGTCGTCGAAATAGATTTCATCTGGACTGAATCGCTCGATCAATTGTGCAATTTCGTCGCAAACCGCTTTGGGATCGCGGCGGCGGTAATTACGTTTTCCTTCGAAGGGCGCGATGGTGCAGAAGCCGCATTCCAGCGGACACCCTCGGGATGTCAACACCGTGACCGAGCGTCCCAGACAGAACGGGTCGTTGTATTTTTCCATGGGCATGAGATGCCAGGCGGGGGAGGGGAGTTCATCGAGATCCCGCACCATCGGTGCGTGCGTTGCATCCGGAGAACCACCAGTAGCCAACCAAGGTTGTGGATTCAATTCCAGGGCGAGCGGCAGCACCTGATCGTACTCTCCGAGAATCACGCCGTCGAAACCGGAGTCGAGGTGTTCTTGCGGAGTCGCGGTCGCATGTGCGCCTCCGGCAATACTCAGCCGGCCGAGTCGTTTGACCGTTTCTAGGTCGAACTGCCAACTCGGCGCACTCGTTTCCATAAAAACGACATCGGCGGCAAACTCATCAGCGATACGTGCGAGCGCATCGTTATTGATGTTCGATGCAATACAATCGACAAACCGAACATCGTGTTTATCCGCGAGCAATCGCGACGCGGCGTAACCCAGTTGGAAGGGAAACGGGTGATAGTCAATACCGACTTTGCGTGGCTTACGTTTGTGCGGCCAACGCGATCCCGCTCGGCAAAAAGGTCCTGGTGGATTTAGGAGGAGTACGCGCATGGGTCAGCGCCTTCGCAGGCTAGATGAACTCGAATTGCGCATCGTTGTTAATCATGACTTCTTCCATGATGCGGTTGTAGTTCACGAATCGGCAATCGAGATTATTGCACTCGCGTGGTTCGATAGCCCGAATCTTTTCCCAATGGGTATCCGAATACCATAGGTCGCGCAGCGGCGCTTCAAAACAATTGCCGATGGAATGCTTGTCCTTGCGATGGCGGTAATAGCAACAGAGAAAGACTTCACCCATCGGGTCTACGGTCAATTGGATGGGCGTTAACCAACACTGTGTTTTCATGTTGAGCTTTGCCGACCCCCCAACAATGGTCATCTCGGGGTACGCCGTGCGCAATCGATCGAGATTGCGGTTTACGAACTCACCCTGCTCTGGCGTCAGTTCAGTCGGCGTCAGACGTGCCGCTTTGAATTGAATTGAATCAACGGCGAGGTCAATAGCGATTTGCACGCATTGTTCCAGTTCGTGAAAATTGTTCCGGTCTAATACGACTTTAATGCTGATCTTCACGCCTGTGCCACGTTCGTTACGCATTGCGATCATTGCCGCAACGTTTTCGCATACGGCTTCGAATCGCGCTTCCGGCGTCTTTGGGCGTTTGACGGCGTTCGCGGTTTCCGGTGTGGCGCCATCGAAGCCCACGCGTACGTAGCTCGCCCCATCGACGAGCGCGGACGCCAATTCGCCTTTCAGCTTCGTACCGTTAGTGAGCAGGCCCACACTCATGTTGCGCGCCTTCATTTCGCGCACGAGTTCGGCGAGGCCGGGATGTAGCGTTGGTTCACCGCCGCCGCAAAATTCGACCGCGCGCACGCCCAGGTCTTTTAGATCCCAAATGAGCTTGAATAGGTTGTCTTTCGACATCATCCGGTCTAGTTGTTGGTTGGTGTTTTCTGCGTTGTATTCGCACCACACGCAATCCTGATTACACACGTAGGTCGGATAAACGATAGCGGTACGCGGCGCTGGCATTTCGCCGTCGAGGATCTGTCGCGCTTCAGGCCAGTGCGTGATGATACGGCTCTGAAGGTAGTCGAAGGTCTTGTCATCCTTCTTCGCACGGACAACACTTTCTTTCGCGATGGGGTCCGCTGCGCGCGCTGCTGCACTCTCCGCCATAGTGTTCCTTTCCTAGATACTCTGTCCGGGTTGCACGTAAATCGGTTGAGGCGAAACCTTTATCTTCATTCCGCCGCCGCCTGGCGCCGTCGCGGGTTGAAACTGCACCGCAATAAAAACGCGGTCTTTGATTTCGAAGGTCTGTTCCGCTTGAGCGCCGCCTTTGTTCGCCGTTGCACGGATGGTGTGTGTGCCCGGCGGTAGGTAGATTTGATACATGGAATCTTTATGACCAGAACTACTCGTGCCAAATGCTTTGTTTACGGCTGGTTTCCCATCGAACTCGACTTTCACGCGCGTCATTTGCATCGAAAAATTATAGGAATCTGCATACACGCCGAGATGAACATTCCCGTTCGGGTCTTGAAATACTTTAGGGCCGCTTGCGCAACTGGTAACGAGACACAACGCCACGCAAAAGATCAGCGCGAATCGAGACGTGCGATACATTATGGGTTCCTAATTGTTGCCGACAGCGCCAACGAACGCTGCGGGTTCCTTCGACCAAAAATATTGCATGAAACTTTTCACGCCGAATAACTTTGAGCGAACGTCGGCCCAATTTTGCATGTTGCGAAACATCCGCCACATTTGTGCAGGGCGCAAATAAAAGCCGCGCAAGCCTTCGTCAATGAAGGCGTTGATGGTGGGTGCGTCGAGGCCCGGCAGTTCTTGCGTGGATTGCTGTTCAAATTCCGCGTCGACCCAATCGCGCCAGTTCGTCTGCTTGAGGTAGTTGTTTTCCTGCGCCCATTTGTAATATGCCGTGCCGGGATACGCGACGACTGCGGTGAACTGTGCGGTATCGATCGGAAGCTTTTGCGATAGTTCAAGGGTTTTACGCGCCGTATCGGGCGTTTCGCCGGGACCGCCAAACATGAAGCAGCCGTGCACGCGAATACCCGACTTGTGGGCGTTCGCCGCGAAACGATGCATCTGTTTAATCGTTGCGCCCTTCTTGACGTTGTTCAAGACTTGCTGGTCGCCGAATTCGAACCCAACACATAACCAACGGCAACCGGATCGCTTCATGAGTTTAAGGACTTCGAGGTCATTGACGTCTACGCGTGCGTTCGCGCTCCAAGAGATGCCCAGGTCGCGGCGTATCAATTCCTCACAGAGTGCGACCACGCGGTCCTGGCAACTGCGCATGGTGAGCGTGTCGTCCTCGAACATGATCTCTTTGAGGTTCGGGAAGAGTTTCATGTCGTATTCAATTTCGTCGCACACATTCTCAACGCTGCGCGTTCGGTACGAATGGCCGTTCATGACCTGCGGCAATTGGCAGAAAGTGCATTTTGCTCGGCAACCGCGCCCGCTGATGAGCGTTAAGAAGGGGAACAGCTTACCGAAGTCACGATAGTCGTGAATGTCGACGTGTTGCCAGGCCGGGAACGGCAGGTCGTCGAGGTTCTCGATGTAGGGGCGCTCCGGATTCATCACGAACCGGCTGCCCTCCATGCGGGCCAAGCCTTGGCAGTCTTCGATACGAACGCCATTGGCGATATCGCGCAACGTGTAATCGTATTCCGCGATCGTCACTGCATCGAGTGCGCCATCGGCACGTCGCAATGTGTCCTCTGGTTCCGCGGTCACGTGCGGGCCGATCATGACGTGCATGCCACCGACAGCATCTTTGTTCAATCGCGCGGCCTCGATGTCCGCGTCTATGGACGGCGTCGTCGCTTGATAGACGACCATGTCCGGCGCAAAGCGTTTTAGCTGCGGCAACACGACTTCGGCAGGCATGTTCTTGGCCTGCGCGTCTAGGAAGAAGATTTCGTGGCCCGCGTGTTCCACGACCGCGGCCGCTGTGCAAAAATAATCGGGATGCCGCTGGACGCGACCGCGCGACCTCGCGAACCATCGGGCCGACTTCGTGAAATCACGGCCGAAGGTCGGATTCAGAAACGCCACACGCAATGTTGTTTTTCCCCCGGGCGCGAGCCGCCAAGGCGAATCGCGATCCCCGAATTCTGTCAGCCGGTATTAACCGGTTCCCACCACCAGCGAGAGCACTGACAACCACAAACCATCATTCACCGTGCAGTTTCCGCCCAATCCCCCCAGACTGGAGCAGTACGCCCACACGGTATATTCTGTTCTAAGCCCGAATACACCGCAAAGCTATCGGATTCTTTCGAGCTTATCTGACCGTCCGTGGTCTTCACATTTTTGATTCAACTGACTACAGCGGCGATCCAAGTCGAATGTATACAATGACTTACATGGCCAAGCCGACGCTCAAAAGTTAGAATTACACTTCATACGGTGCCAAATCGAGCGAAGTATACACTATCTAGTAGGCAATATCTACCGAATTCACGCCGCTTGATTCGCCTCAATTATTGGTAAACGATACACTCGTCCATTCTGACTAATCGTCTAACCCAAATGGAGACCAGTATATGTGGCGCACTGTAGTAGGCCTGACCTTGGCTGTGGCGGGTTTCGCACTCCCAGTCTATGCGGCGGATTTCAAGGCCGGTATCGCCAAACGGGATATCACACCCTCGAAACCAATGCCGATGTGGGGATACGGTGATCGCCATGCCGCTCTGTCCAAAGGTGCAATCGACCCGCTGTACGCAAAGGCGCTGGTGCTGGAAACGGGGGAGAAGAAGCTCGCGATTGTGACGATGGACATCGGGCGCGGTCCAACCACAGCCATGATGGAGCGGATTCGACCGGCGGTCGCGAAGCAGGCCAGTGTGGATCACGTGATGATCTCAGGTTCACACACGCATCATGGCCCGGTCATCGAACTCCTGGATACGCCGGAGCAAGGGGCAGAGCGGTTTCCGGACGCGGTGGCCTACGCGAAAGAATTCGAGCGTTTGATAATCGAGGTCATTGTTGAGGCCGCGACGGAAACGGAAGCCGCCCAAATCGGTTGGGGTTCAGCGGACGTAAAGATGAACCGGAATCGTCAGACGAAGTTTGAGCCGAAGCCGACGGATTCGGAATTGACCGTCATTCGCATTGACGGTGTAGACGGCGATCCCATTGCGGTAATGGTGAATTACACCGCTCATCCCACAATGTCCAAGGGCGAAGACCTACGCTTTTCGGCAGATTATCCAGGGCACATGATGAATACGGTCGAGGAAGCATTAGGCGCACAGTGCATGTTCCTGCAAGGCGCGTCCGGCGACATGTCAGTCAGTACAACGGAGGAAACGAAAGGTAGTGATAAGTTTGGAGCGGCGTTGGGACAAGCAGTTCTAACGATTAACGAGTCGGTCGTGACGAGCGCGCCGGAGAAGCCTTCGTTGCAAGTTGAGAGCGAAGTGTTCGAGTACAAGACCCGACAGCCCATCGATAACCCCGCGGTCCTGGCGTTACTGAAAGGCGCATTTTTTCCGGAGCTGATAGAAGGGTTTCGCGACGAACTAAAAGGCGACATGATTCGTCCGGAAATGACCACCGCGCTTATTAACAAGGAGCTCGCCATCGTTGGCGTGTCCGGCGAATTCTTTTCCAACCATGCAAACCGACTCAAAGCACGCTCACGCGTGAAGACAATCCTCCAGGGCTATTGCAACGGACATCATATGTATTTCCCGACGATCGAAGCCGCCTTCGAAGGAGGCTACGGCGCGGACTCTACGGTGTCGTGGGTGCCGATTGGCGCGGGTGAAAAAATGATGGACAAAGCCTTGGTGAACATCTACACGATGTTGGAACAGAAATAGTTCTTGCATTTTGGTGCGAAGGCTGGGGCGGGTTCTTACCACACGGGGGCGATGAATTTACTTATTCCGGCTCATTGAATACGACATTGCGTGTGCTGTCAGAGAATTCGCAAACAGCCTAAATCCGAATTCTTCATTCGGTTCCGTGAACTCGCCCTTTACTCCGCCCTTCTTGTCCGTGAGAATAAGGCAGGCCGCGTCGTACAGTCGCTCTCGCATTAATCTCTCACAAAATAATTCATAGCGTCTGGAATAAGACGCACTGCGGAATTCAGGAAAGATGTCGAAGTGCCGCTCATCGACTCGTTCGACAGGACTGGTTGAGCGAGTTGTGGATCCTAACAACATGAGCCAGCCCAGCCATGGTCTTGCCGACGGCTTGAATTTGCCCTCTCGATATGCCGTAAGGAGGTCAATCGAGTTTCCTAGTGCTTCTTCGACTCGGTTGTTAAAGTTGTTCCCGAACGACGGGCCGATATGGGCTTTCAATTCGATTGCCGGTGTCCTTCTTTCCGGTATTTGTCCCTTGAGTCTTGTGTTGCTGTGTTCTTACTTTCCAGAAGTGCCGAACGGCCTTTGCAACAGCATGATTATAGTCCATTGCCTATTCTTTACTGGTTGCTGTCGTTACTTCTGCATGCCCGAAGAGTAAATCTGTCGCGTAGTTGATGCGTTTCTTCGCCAAGTCGAAATAGTGTGAATCAACTTCAATTCCGATGGAATTCCGCCCCCACTTTGCTGCGGAAACAGATGTAGTACCTGTTCCCATGAAAGGATCCAGGACCGTGTCTCCTACGAAGGAAAACATCCGTATCAATCTATCGGTCAACTCTTCTGGATACGGTGCTGGATGATCTTTCGTTGAAGCACCCGTAACCCCTGACCAAATTGAGCGAAACCATTGTTTGTGATTCTCGTCGGAAATCACGGATAGGATGCGTGATGCGATACTGGGGTTTCGGTACCCGCCGGGCTTGCGTTCCATTAGTATGAACTCAATATCGTTCTTGATAACGGCGTTTGGCTCGTACGGTTTTCCAAGAAAACCGCCCCCGTTTCCTTGTGCTTCGAAATTAGCGTTTGCGATCTTATGCCAGATGATAGGCGAAAGATTGTCGAATCCGATACGCCTGCAATGTTCTTGAATTGAAGCGTGAAGGGGAACTACTGTATGTCTTCCGCCATTCTTGCGGCGCGAAAGGCACACATCGCCGACCACACATACTAGCCTCCCCCCTGGAACCAAGACGCGATAGCAGTGGCGCCATACGTCATCAAGCTCTGTCAAAAAACTCTCGAAGTCCCCAATGTCCCCGAGCTGGTGTTCATGGTCCCGGTATTTCTTCAGTGTCCAATAGGGCGGGGAAGTCACGACTAAATGAACGGATTGGTCTTCAATAAAGGAAATTGTTCTCGCGTCTTCATGGAACAGTCGATGGAGAGTAGGAATTCGTTGAACGGAATTCCTTATCTCTCCAAGAGCCTTCTTGTCCTTCGCGATACGTGGGATGTCAGTTTGGAGATTCTCTAACTCCATGAGCGAAGCGGGCAAGAACGACATATAGTCGATTTTTGTCGGGATATCCATCTCGTGTCAGTTTCGCACATCGGACTCTGTCGAGCAATTCGCGCGACCAAGCTTGCACCTCAAAGGTTATTCTATACAGCCCGATAGTTGCTCCAAATACATGATATACATCCTTTCGCATAATAGTGTGGTTGGCTGGAGCCCTGAGCAAATATCCTGAGTACTATTCGGTTCACTGAAAAGCCCGCGATTGCTCGCGGGCTTGTGAGTAGCAAATATATAGTTCGGTTTAACGCTTTGAGAACTGGAAG
>JAJDAB010000524.1 GCA_029262095.1 Candidatus Hydrogenedentota bacterium | reverse complement strand
CGGTAAGACTTGGATGCGCAAGGTTGACCCGGTCGATTCCTGCGGTGAGGGCAATCCGCCGGCGCTTATCAAGTTAGCCGATGGCCGCTTGTGCATGACCTACGGCTATCGCGATGAGCCGTTCAGTATTCGCGCACGTATAAGCGAAGACGATGGTGAAACGTGGGGGCCGATTTTGGTCTTGCGCGACGATGGCGCGGCCCGCGACATCGGCTATTGCCGATCGGTCCAACGGCCCGATGGCAAGGTGGTCTCGCTCTACTACTTCACCGATGCGAAGACAGGGCCGGAACGCTACATCGCGGCGACAATTTGGACACCGCCCGCACCGTAGTGAGCGAGCTTTTAGGACTGTGGCTCGGCGTCTTTGGATTGTAACAACGCTGCGTCGACGGCCACCCGCTTTTTCGACGAGCCGTTCGTATGCGCGCGCGGTTGCGGGCCGGGCGGCATGGGTGCGATGGTCGGAGCGGGGCCTTGTCGCATGACGCCCGCGGCGCGCATGAGTTGGTCGTATTCCTCTATCATGAATTCCACCATCGAGTCCACATCGGGCGCGGTTTCTTTGTCCGTGGCAGCACCGAAATAGAATTCTCCATTGTACGAAAACGCAGTGCCGAAGAAGCCGCAACCGTGCACCACCAACCCCAGCGGAATGTGTAAGATACATTCGCGCCCGGCCAAATACGTAGGCCCGTCTGGCCCTGCTACATTCGACGCGCAAACGTGGAGCGTCGGCCGGGGGCGTAGCCTGTGAATCAGACGTTGACTAATCGGTGCGTGGAATGCCAATCGCAACCAGCGCGCGATTGGCGGCGTTACGCCGTTGCGCCACGTTTCAAGAAATATGTGCATACCCCAGCCAAGGTTGACCTTCTTGGCCTCTGTCGTCCGTTCGTTCATCACGTGCAACCGCTCGACGGGGTCTGCAATACCGAAAGGAATCGTGAGGGACATGGTCGCAACATGGTTGCCGAGCGCTTCTTCAAACTCGGGTGGCCGCACATCGACCGGCGCTTGAATCAAGCAATGCTTGCCCTCGGTTTGAATGCCGTGTTTGTGGGCGTACCGTTCGATTGCTCCAGCGACGATGGTGAGAAACAGATCGTTCACGGTTCCGTGATGGGTGCGGCGAACCTTTTGAAACTCCGCCATCGGAACCTTCGTCCAGGAGTAGGCTCGACTACCACTCAAGTGCGCGTTGTACGGCATTTTCACCGTGGGTGCAGTGAGGTAGCGCAGCATAATTCGCCATCCAGTCCAGAATTTTCGAGACATGAGGACGCGAGGTAAACATCCGATTCTGATCGGAACGTTCGCCAGAAGGCGTAAGAAGTTGACGATATCGTCGCGAATTCCGCGTGCGAAGCGTGTTCCGGCACTCGGAATCGGTGGAAACTCACGAGGCGCTGGTTTGCCCCGTGTCGGGTTCGGGTCTAGATCGTTCATCACTTCGCTGTAGGCTTGCATGCCGCCACCATCGGAAAGTGCGTGATGGATGATATTTACAGTCGCTGAACACCCATGTTCCAATCCGTTGACGACATACGTTCTCCACAGAGGCCGGTCGCGTGGAATGTAGTCATCGGACAATCTAGCGGCGGTTTCGAGAAGTTGATCGTATGTGCCGGGAGCCTCTATCTGCAGGGGAATAATGTGGTTGTGGATGTCGAAGTCTGGGTCGAACTCCCAGGACGGATGGGCGATGTGAAACGGTACGGGCACGGCTTGTTGGCGTAGGCGCGGCAAGCGATCGAGTTTTGCGTCGATATCCGCGACCACCCGTTCATAATCCAGCGGTCCATCATAAACGGCGATTGCTGCTCCTTGATAGACGCCGAACTCGTTTTCCGAATAAAAAAAACAGGCATCGCCTGTGGCGAGCCGCTCACCATTCTTCACGTTCGTTTGCTCCAGCCGACTTCCGTATTTCGCGTCGAAACGCGACGCGTAAGTCAAGATTATCAAAACTACGGAGACGACGCGAGATTACCCCCAAATTGGACCCGTAAACGCCTGTTTATCCCCAAGAATCGTGTGTTATAGTCACTTGTTTACGTGTTTAATGTGCGCGAAGTGAAGAAGGGCCCACGGGCAATGAATTTCGAATATACGGACAAAGTCAAAGATCTCCAGGCCAGGCTGCAGGCGTTCATGGATGAGCACATCTATCCGAATGAGCAGAAGGCGGCTGAGCAGATCGCCGAAGGTGACCGATGGCAGCCCGTTCCGATCATTGAAGAATTAAAACCCAAGGCGCGCGCGGCGGGCCTCTGGAATTTGTTCCTGCCGGAGAGCGATCACGGCGCGGGACTGACCAACCTCGAATACGCGCCGCTCTGCGAAATCATGGGCACGTCGCAAATTGCGTCAGAAGTGTTCAATTGCTCCGCACCCGATACAGGCAACATGGAAGTGCTGGCGCGCTATGGTAGTGACGAACATAAGGAACAATGGTTAAAGCCGTTGCTCGCCGGCGAAATTCGTTCGTGTTTTGGCATGACCGAACCAGCGGTAGCGTCCAGCGACGCGACGAATATCGAGTCAAGCATTGTGCGCAGTGGAGACGAATACATCATCAACGGCCGCAAGTGGTGGTCGTCCGGCATCGGCGATCCGCGTTGCAAGATCATAATTTTTATGGGCAAGACCGATCCGACGGGACCGCGGCACAGCCAACAATCGATGATCCTCGTGCCGCGCGATACGCCGGGGATTACGGTGGAGCGTATGTTGCCCGTGTTCGGATACGACCACGCGCCGCATGGTCACGGCCAAGTGTTGTACGAGAACGTACGTGTACCGGCGTCGAACATGTTGTTGGGCGAGGGCCGTGGTTTCGAGATCGCACAAGGGCGTCTTGGGCCGGGCCGGATTCACCATTGCATGCGCACGATTGGTGTCGCGGAGCGCGCATTGAAGCTGATGTGCGAACGCGTTAAGACACGCGTAGCGTTTGGTAAACCGCTATCGGAGATGGGCACGATTCGCCACGATATTGCGCATTCGCGGATGGACATCGATCAGGTGCGGCTGCTTGTTCTCCGGGCCGCGCACATGATGGATACCGTCGGCAACAAGGTTGCGCGCAAAGAAATCGCGATGATCAAAGTTGCCGCGCCGAACATGGCGTTGCGTGTGGTGGATCGGGCGTTGCAAGCCCACGGTGGCGCGGGTGTGACCGTCGATTATCCGTTTGCGAGTTGGTGGACTAGCTTGCGAACGTTGCGAATCGCGGATGGCCCGGACGAAGTGCACACGGAGTCTATCGCGAAGTTGGAGTTGAGAGGGTAGGTTGGGCTTGGCGGGGATATTGAACCCTGTCGAGTGTGAACCCTTTTGGATAAAAAGGCGTCCCATCTGGGTGTGGAATGTCTTTGGGTACTTGGCGTTCCCGCGGCTGTGCGGGGTAAGAGCAACTGGAGGTAGAGGAAGATGCGTATGAGAACGGGAATGGGTTCGAAGATCGCGATGGGTATCGCGGCGGCGGTGATGGCCTATGCTTTCCCCGCGTTCGCCGGAGACGGCTTTATCGGTGAATGGGATACGGTCACTGAGGTAGAAGGCACGGATTATCCGTCCGTTATGAAGGTTTGGGAAGAAGGCGGAGAACTCAAGGTTTCCGTTGAAGACGATCTGAACGGCGATATGGAAACGTCGAATGCGGAGATTGACGGCGACACCTTGACCTATAACATCCTGGTCGAAGCGCTGTCACCCGATCCGATCCAAGTGACGATGACGCTGAAAGACGGAGCGATCACCGGGTCGCTCGAATCGGAGCTTGGTGAATTGCCGATGAGTGCTACGAAAATCGGCGGAACTGATGGCGGTGGTATCGCGGGTGACTGGGACATCTTCGTAGACGTGCAAGGCGATGAATATCCCGCCCGCGTCGGCATCAAAGAAGACGGTGATGATGTCGTGGTTACCATCGAAGACGATCTCAACGGTGAAATGGAAGTAAGCGAAATTGAAGTTGACGGCAACAACGTCGAATTTAAAGTGCTGGTTGAAGCGTTGAACCCGGACCCGATTCCAGTATCGGTCGTCATCAATGGTGACGAGCTCGAAGGCACGCTCGATGGCGGCGACCTG
>JAJDAB010000523.1 GCA_029262095.1 Candidatus Hydrogenedentota bacterium | reverse complement strand
GCACGGTGCATCCATGATGGGGCCGGACATCACGCATTGGCACGGCACCTACGAAATCGCTAAGCATTTTTATTCCGAATTCATTCCGGAGCTCGAAGAACTTGTTGAAAAAGGGCATGCATCCGGCGACGATAACTTGGTAAAGGCCGCCGAGGCGCTGGAAGCGAAAATCGATGAAGTTTTGAACCATAACAATCATAGATGGTTCCTGAACAAACAGGACGACACCGAAAAAGAAGAACGGCAGAAACGAATGGAAGAGTTCAAGAAACGGTATGAATAATCAAGCAGAAGCGTTCCCGGATCTTAGCGCCGAAGAATCGGCCGCGATGTTGGACACGCTCGTGCAAGAACATGCCGAGCGGACAGCGGAACGGGTGCTGGCGCGGATAGGTGGTCCATTGACGAATTCGAATTTGGCGCAATACTTGGCCGACGACGAATGCATTCGTTATCCGACCGAAGTCGTGTTTGATGATGCCGGGCTGGAACCAAACCAGTTTGGTGAACCATTCATGGCCGATGACAACGGCCAACGAATTTGCAGGCTGCATATCCATCCACGATTCGAAAACCAGCCGGATTTGATTCCGTACTTCGTCGGCTACCTCTCGCCGCTCATCAACTACGGCCCCGTGGTCTCCTCTAGCATCTGCGAAACCTTCGGCGCCTTACTTATGGGACTGGAAGCCGACGAGTACTACGCGATACTCTGCCGGGCCGTGGACGGACCAGCATAGGAACTCGCTCGTTGCCCAATCTCAATCGCTTTGCCGCGCCAGCCGTGTATGCCAGCGCGGCGTTCACCATGCTTGCAGCACTCGCCTGGGTTGCCGTGTCCGTCCTAGACTTCGGTGAATGGAGTCGCAACGCCAAGATGTCCGCTGCATGCGGTTTCATCGCGACCGCGCTCCTCGCCGGTGCGGCCAAACACCGCTACGGCAGAATCATCCTGGTCGGATTGATTTTCTCCTGGTTCGGCGATTTGTTTCTGTCGTATTCGGGCACGTTCTTGCAAGGGCTTGTCAGTTTTCTGCTCGGGCATGTCGCCTACAGCATCGCATTCGCAACACAAACCATTCGCCCGAAGCAGTCTGCCATCGCTGCGGCAGCGATGGCACTACCTGCTGCCGCAATCGTCGCCTGGCTATACCCCAACCTCGACGAGATGCGGATTCCCGTACTCGCCTACACCGCAGTCATCTCCGTAATGTTCATCCTATCCGCAGGGCTAGTCGGAAGACCCGGCGGCAATCTTGCATGCATCGGCGCACTCGCCTTTTGGATGTCCGATCTCTTCGTCGCGCGCGGCGCGTTCGTCATTCAAGACGACTACAACCGCTACATCGGATCGCCATTGTATTTCGGCGGACAGGTACTCATCGCGCTGAGCATCGCGTACGTAGCCGTACCCGAATCGGAGGTAGGCCCAGCAGATGAATGAACCACGAAGGACACGAAGAGAGCACTCACGGCAACGATTCCATTTACGAAACGCAACGTCGAATATTCGAATTCTTGTTTAAAGAATTTCCCCCTTTGAAGGGGGTAGGGGGATGTTCGAGCCCCAGAACCAGATTAGAATTCTCGCGAATACACGCGGCGACGATTCCGTTTCCCACGCTCACATGAACCTCGAATTCCGCATGCAACATCCTTGCTCACGGTTTTCACAACACCGGACTTCGTGATCTTCGTGTTCTTCGTGGTTCAAAAACAGGTACTACACCTCAACACGCAAGTGCATGCTCTTCCGGCGAGTTAGTTGCAAGAAGCCATAGCGCGAGAGGCTACACCCCCGGCCTGTATCCTTCACACCCGTCCACGGCAACGCTGGGTCCACGTAGTCGCACCGATTCATGAAGAACGTCCCGGTTTCGACTTCCGCACCGACGCGGGCAGCGCGCCCGGCATCAGCCGTCCATATCGACGCGGTCAAACCATATGGGCTGTCGTTCATAAGACGGATGGCTTCATCATCACTACGGACTTTGGTTATCCCGATCACCGGACCGAAACTCTCCTCTTGCATCAGACTACAATCTTGCGGTGCATCCGCGACCACCCCAGGTGCGGCGAACCACCCATGCCCCGAGATTTCAAATGTTGCCGGATCGACCACCAGACGCCCACCCGCTGCGACGGCGGCATCCACTTGACTACGCAGGAAATCCGGTGCGGATTTCGAGGCTTGCGGACCGATGGTCGTACTTTCATCCAACGGGTCGCCAAGCACGTATTCGCGGGCTTTGGCAACATACGCATCCACGAAATCATCATAAATCGCTTCGTCGACATAAAGGCGCTCGATCGCACAACACGATTGCCCAGCGTTGTAGAACGCACCATCAATACAATTTGCTACTGCAAAATCGAAGTCGGCATCGGCACAAACATACGCGGGGTCTTTGCCCCCCAACTCAAGGCCAACATCGATAAACCGATCCGACGCGCTGCGCACAATCTCATGGCCGCCCTTCGTCGAACCGGTGAACGACACGAAGTCGATCCGCGAATCGCGTACAAGTGCTTCGGTCTCCGCATGCCCCGCGACAATTTGCTGCACGAGTTTGTCTGGCGCGCCTGCACGGGCAAACGCTTGGACAAACGCCTGGCCACACAGCGGTGTCTTACTCGAGTGCTTAATGATGACCGCATTGCCCGCAAGCACGCTCGGAACCACCACGTTGACCGCGATCAACAGCGGATAATTCCAGGCGGCAATATCGAGAACAACACCTAGCGGTTCATGCCGCACATATCGCTCGAACCCCGGCAATTCCGGCGCTGAATCGTCCGCGAGGATTTCAGGGGCCATAGCGATGGTTTGTTCGGCGCGGTCGATCGCCGTGTCAACCTCTCCACGCGCTTGAGATATTGGTTTGCCCATTTGTTGGGTCACATCGCGGGCAATCGATTCCTTCTCCGCGCGAAATGCCTCGACAAATTGCCCACATAACGCAACACGATCGGCAATATCACTACGCCGCCAATCTTCGTACGCCCCGCGTGCATCGCGAACAGCCGATTCCAGTTGCCCCGGCGTTGTGACGCCGACTTCTGCGAAAGCGGTTTCAGTATAAGGGTTTACAAGCGACAATGTATGCATAAAAACGGTTACCTATAACGATTGAGCGGGTACAATCCGCGGTGAATACAAAAACGGCATATAATGTAGCCCGTGGAGGCTCTATGCGACAAGTAAGAAAGAACCACGATCCGCGATCGTGGAGTTGGGCACAGAAATTGGATTTTTATGTCGGCGATAACATGTAAGTTGCCATCGCCGGTTCCGTTGCGTTACTGCTTCTCGCAGTTCTCGGCGGAGCCGCTCTCTATAATACAGACCCAACATTCTCAAAGTGGATCGGCCTAACGGAATCAGAGATCGTCCAAACAAAAGGCAAACCTCAATGGATCGGACTAGATAAAGAAGGCCGACGTATTCTCGTGTACGAACGCACAATTGAAACAGATGAAGGAACCAGAATTCGTCGGCGAGTTGTTCATATAGAAAAGGATGAACAAGTCATGTCCGTATCAACATGGCTGGCCCCCGGACATCGAATCATTTCAACCTACTCAGACGCTGAAGAACAGCGTCCTTAATCTAAATAAATGTTTCCGTTCTTCGATCGCAAGTCGATGCGATAGGTCGCGTCGTTGAGGCGCCCCCTGAACGATCCCCCCTGCCCTTCGATGGTACCATCCAGTGGAATCTTGGGGAACACCGCGCCGTTCTCATAGGTAATGTAGTAAACGACATGCGCGCTCGGCGGAACCAACATACCGATATCCCCATCGATCACTTCCACGGACCAGTTTCCCTCGACACCACCAAGCGCCAACACCCGCACGTTTCCACTTTGATGCCGCACAGTGATGTCGCCCGCAGGCGATTCCAGCAATGTATTGCCGCCGTCTGTGCGAATATCTTGTTTGCCGATAAAATCGCGTGTCTGCACCGCGCCTTGAGCCGCAATGATCGACAATGTTCCCGTTGCGTTCAGCACATTTACATCGCCGTTTTCGTTGACAATATCGATAGCGCCTTCCGGCGTGCGCACATTTTCGACATTGACCACACCTCGGTCCTGTTCGATACGAACAGACCCTTCAATGTGCTCAATATGAGTCGTCCCATCCTCCGCGAACACTTCGACCGAAGCCGAACGCGGACAAGACACATCCAAATCGACGCGATACGACGAGACGCCCAATGATTCCATATCGCGACTCACATTGGCGATTAGGATTGTGCGACCGTCTATTTGCTCATGTCGAAACGCGAGGGCTTCTAGCGCCATACGCGCGTCTTCAGGCGCATCAACTCGGACTCGGCGCGTCACCTTGACGATAAGGCGGTCATCATCGCCTCCACGTACGCGGACATTACCGGATACGGCATCGATACGAATCTGCGCATTTTCGGCAATGGCGTAGGAGTGTTCTTTCGAGTTGTACGTATTTACGTCTCCAGCGACGCTGGGCGATGTCACGGGAACAAACCCACTCTCACGCCGAACCGTGACATCTGCGAACAGCGCATCCATTACCACTTGATGGGAAGGTTCAGCTGGCGTCGCTTGGCCGATTTGTAAGCCCCCCTGCGCCGAACGCTCAAGTTCAAGGTCTGAATGGATCGCACCGTAAAGCGCCGTCGCATGAACGGATGGATTCGCCCCATCGGGAACAACACAAGTTAACGTGCCGCTTTCACCCTTCAGCCGCACCTGCGCGTCAGCCGGCATGTCGGAGACGGACACCGAACCGAGAAACGAATTCACTTGAAGTTCACCCGCGCAATTGGTGAATTCCGCTATCGTGCTCTGCAAATCAAACGATCCGCCGCCACGCAATCCATGTGCGCGCAGGTTAAACTCACCCCAGGCTTGAACCTGGACTCGTCCCCCAATGTCACGCAAATCCACTACGCCGAATCGCGAGTTGAGCACCACACCGCCACCAATTCCCGAAATCGAAGTATCCCCGAAACTGTTGCGACACTGAATCGCAACCGTAGATGGAACTTTAAGCGTAAAGTGCGCAGTGATATTGACTCGGCCGGACGCTCGGGTGTCGGGGTAATGAGGCCGAATGTCTAGCTGGTCACCGGCGGGCGATTCAGAAATGTTGATTGCGACTTTTTCCGCCAGCGCAGCCGCAGCATCGGCGGTCTCGGCGCCCACGGTAATTTCGGCCGTGAGTTGCGCAATCGGGTTTTCCCAGGTTTCGATACGGACATGCGCTTCGGCCAACTCGCTCGCGAAATCGATGATCGCATCTTGCCGCAATACACCGCTGCTGTATTCTATCGTCCTGCTGTGCGACGACAGCCCGGCCCAATCGTCTTCGCCAAAGTCACCGGACGATCCCAAGTGCGGCGCCAGAAATTCTTCCGTCTTTTCCCCCAGACGGTTGATAAGATCCTGAATGCGGTCGAAAACCGAATCGCTTCGATCACCTTCGCTGGATTGCGGCCATGCACACGGCGCAAAGAGCAACGCTCCGGCCAATAGAAGAATTGACACGGCACAGGTCTTTTGATGCATGACCACCAGGGATAACCTGAACGAGTTAGAGGCTTCGTTCCCGAATGAGCGTCATCAACGTATCCCGTTGGTGACGCAGCCCCGTATCAACCAAATGGATGGCACGCGGGCTGGACGGATTCCGTTCGAGAGCGGCCTGGGCGGCGGACAATTGAGCATTTACATTAACCAGCCGACGCGCGTAATGCCATTCCCGACGGCTGCTAGGTCGCTGATCGCGTGCGATGACCGCACCCGCCAACTTTTCGATATCAGATGTCGCCCGATGCAGTTCATCGACCGCCATGCGAATTCCCGATTCAGCAGCGTTCGTCGATTGCGCGGCCGTATGACCGGCGCCGTTCGCGGGAACTCCCATGACCGTGAACGAAAACCAAACGGCACTCACAACGGCCAAGCCCGCAACAAACGCGGCACCTTTCGCCACAGCGAATGTGCGATACGCGGTACGCTGAAACCGGTTCCGGCGCGGACGCACTGCACGCGCGCCGGTCATGATTCGTCGGGACAAATCCTGCGATGGTTTAAGCGCATGTGCGTTTCCCACCAATTCGAACGATTGGCGAATCGATTCCACTTCTTTTCGGCAAACCGAGCACCCCGAGACGTGCCGCGCCATAGCTGCATTGACGTTGCCATCAATCAATCCTTCGGCGTAGGTCAACAAGTCACGTTTTGCTGGGTGCCTAATCATGGATCAAAGATATTCTCTAAACCGCTCAAGCAACGGTCGCAACGCACGTTCCGCGCGAACCACGCGTGATTTCACGGTCCCGACCGGCGAACCGACGATCTCGGCGATTTCATCGTAGGGCAAATCCCGGAACCGGCGAAGAACAAATGCCTCGCGCTGGTGATCCGGCAGTTCGTTTAATGCGTCATTGACCGCCTCGGAAATTTCACCGCGCTTGAATGTACCCAAAACGTCGGCCTTGATGTCGCCGACATGCTCCAGTGGATCGAAACTGTCATCGCCCTTACCACGCCCCCAGCCCGCGTAGAGGCTGAGCAACAATGGACGCCGCTTCCGACGCAGCCATTCCTTCGAAACAATGTTCGAGGCGATAGTGTACAAATACGTCGTAAATTTGGCCCGCGGCTCATACCGGTGGGCGTTCTTCACAAGCGCCATGAATACGTCTTGAGTCAGCTCCTCGGCAATGTGCCGATTATTGACCATGCGATAAATGTAATTAAGAATGCCTGCTTGGTGACGGCGAAGCAGTTCCGCAAACGCTTCCTCGGACCCGTCGCCGTGGTCGAGCATTAACTGCTCGTCACCGCGCTCGTCAACCGGCAACCCTTCGGGCCGCAGAATTCGCAATACTGTTGTGGACTGAATACGGGCAGCCCTACCCGAAACTTCCGCCATGATGTTTCCCGCTCACCCCTAATTCGTTGTGCCTGAGTATATTATGCCTTGCTCGGCGCAAAAGTTCCCCTAGCCAGCACCGATTTTAGATGTCGAGTATGGAATTCGCGGGCAAACGGAGGAATGGCGCAGAAACATCGCATCCAACTCATTGAAAACAAAAGGCTTAGCCAATTAGTGGCGACACGACTACTCCATTAGAGATTTTGGATCCCGTACGTGCGGCACAGCGTCTTCGTACGTAATCTCGCCATCCAAGTACAAATCCTTGAGACAGCGGTCGATGGTGACCATTCCTTCCTTGGTGTTGGTCTCCATGATTCCATAGACCTGATGAGTCTTACCCTCGCGAATGAGGTTCGCGACCGCCGTATTGTTAATGAGTAATTCGTACCCCAACACTCGGCCATCGTCCTCCGCGTGGGGAATCAACCGTTGTGAGAGAACGCCAATCAATGTCATCGACAGCATGAACCGAATCTGCTGTTGCTGATCGCCGGGGAACACGTCGATCACACGGTCAACGCTTTGAATCGCATCATTCGTATGCAACGTGGCCAAGACCAAGTGCCCCGTCTCGGCTGCTCGTAACGCCGCTTGAATCGTTTCGAGATCACGCATTTCGCCGATAAGAATGACGTCCGGATCTTGACGCAACACATATTTCAGCGCGTCGTGAAACCCATGTGTATCCGCACCAACTTCCCGTTGATCCACAATGCTCTTCTTATGTTGATGCACGAATTCGATGGGATCTTCGACCGTAATGATATGGCATTCCCGGGTGCTATTAATCCGATCGATGATCGCGGCCTGCGTCGTCGTCTTACCGTGGCCCGTGGGCCCCGTAACCAACAGCAACCCTTGGTGCATATTCGCGAACTTTTCGATGGACTCCGGTAGCCCCAACTCATCCAACGCTGGGACTTTATCGGGAATAGGCCGGAACGCCGCAGTAACACTTCCCTTCTGAAGATAGCAATTGACCCGGTAGCGATGCTTGCGCCCAACCGCCAACGAAAGGTCGAGTTCCTTCCGTTCTTCGAACCGCTTTTTTTGGTCAGCGGTCAGCGCGCTGTATACCAATTTCTTGGCTTGCTCCGGCGTCAGGTCGTCGAAACGCGTGCGCAACAACGATCCGTCGACGCGCAACATCGGAGGCGCGCCAGCGCTAATAAGCAGATCGGATGCGCCTTCCTTAGCGACCAAATCGAATAATGCCTTTAGTTCCATGAATCCCCCTTTGCCATCGGAACGCCCCCACCGTCCGCGTTTATCCCGACGACCCCATCATAGTGGCCCGGCGATGACGGTGCAACGGTGGCCTAATCGCGGCCCCGTTTCCAGACCAAACGCGCCACAACAGCGTTGTGATCGGACAATGCGGTGACGCGCGCATCCTGAAAAAGTCTCACGCGAACATCAGCCGGTTCGAGAAACCCCGTGGCCAAACGGCCCGGCGCGAGAAAGACGTAATCAATCCGCTTACCGATGTCGGCCGATTCCTGTTCGGAAGTGCCGCCAAGCGCATCGCCCATCAATTCGGGCCACAGGTCAATTGTCCCAGGCTTGGCGTTGGTGAGTGTGCGCATGAGCTGATTGTATTGTGAAGCGGAGTCTGCACGGTGTTCGGCCATCCCGCGGGTGTTGAAGTCGCCAAGGAATAGCGCCGGCGCATTCACATC